>JAEYTN010000625.1 GCA_023433985.1 Pseudomonadota bacterium
CCTGGTTGTCGGCTCGGGCGGAAGCGACGTCATCGACGGCGGGCTCGGCTCCAAGGATGTGCTGCAATACGCGGCCGACCGCGACGAGTTCGTGCTGACGCGCGACTGGAACGGACGGCTGGTGATCCACAAGGCCGACGGCGGCTATGACATCGTGGGTGGCATCGAGGCGCTGCGCTTCGGCGATGGCACGGTGTCGGTAGCGGGGCTCGGCAACCTGCCGCATACCTATTTCGGCTCCGAGGACGCCGATCAGATCACAGTGCAATCGAGCGGCGACATCGTGCTCTCGGATGGCGGCTACGACCGGATTTTTGCGGGCGTGAGCTACACGCTGAGGGACGGTAACGAGGCGCTGGAACTGACGGGAACGGCGGCCGTCAGCGGCTTCGGCAACGGGCTCGACAACAGCTTTACCGGCAACGACGCGGCCAACCAGCTGTTCGGGTTCGCGGGCGACGATCGCTTCTTCGCGCGCGGTGGCAATGACTACCTGTCGGGCGGAGAAGGCAGCGACGAACTCTACGGCCAGGCCGGTAATGACCGGCTGTTCGGCGGCGACGGGGCGGACCTGCTGCATGGCGGCGGCGGAGCCGACACCTTCGTGCTGTCGCGAGGGCTGGACACGGCCCAGGACTTTTCGCTGCGTGGCGGCGACCGTCTCGACGTGGGGCCGACAGGCTACACCCCGGCCGGGTTCTTTTCGGCCTTCGAGGCTGCTGCCCACACGACGGGCGACACGCTGACAGCGCTTGGGGTGGATGTCGAGGTGGCAGCCGATGGCGTCACGGTCCGGGCGCTCGATGCCGGTGGCGGCGAGCTCGCGATGGTACTCAGCGGCACAAGCATCACCGAGCTGCTGGCGAACCGCGACTGGATCGTGTGAGTGCACAAACAATGGGCAGCCGCGGTTGCGAACCGCGGTTGCCCAACCCCTTGGCAGGTGCGGCGGAGCAGACATCCCGGCATCCCGGGCGTCTGCCTGTGCGCACGGCCCGCGACCATGCACCGGCGACATGGCCCGCATCCCGGATGCACGGTTCTGGCACTGGCGGCGAGTCGCCGAAGCTTGAGTTGTAGCGGGCAGGAGGAGACGGGATGGCTGGCGACAGGCTTCTCGCGCCGCTGCTGCGGCTGACGCGGCTCCCGCTCGTGGCGCTGGGGCTGATCAGCCTCGTTTCCAACCTGATGATGCTGACCGGGCCGCTGTTCATGCTGCAGGTCTATGACCGAGTGCTGGCGAGCCGTTCGGTGCCGACGCTGGTGGCGCTGACGCTGCTGGTGGTAGGGCTCTACGCCTTCTACGCGCTGCTCGAGTGGCTGCGCAGCCGGATGACCGCCCGCTTCGCTGCTGCGTTCGAGGAGTTGGCGGCGGCGCCCGTGTTCTCGGCCACCCTGCGGATGCGCGCCGCGCCGGGCGCGCCCGACCCGATCCGCGACCTCGACACGGTCCGCGGATTCGTCGCGGGCCCGGGGCCGCTGGCGCTGTTCGACCTGCCCTGGCTGCCGGTTTACCTCGCCATTGTCTTCCTGTTCCACCCGTCGCTCGGGTGGCTGGCGGTGGGCGGGGCGGTGGTGGTGACTGTGCTGCTGCTGTTGAACGAGCGGTCGAGCCGCCGCCCGGCGGAAGCACTCGCGCGAGCGCTGGCCCGGCGGCAGGGCTTTGCCGACGACGCTCGCAGCAATGCCGAGCCGGTGCTCGCCATGGGAATGCTCGGCGACGTGACAGCGCGGTGGAGCGCGGCGGCGATGGAGGCGGCACGGAGCCAGTTCGGCGCGGCGGACCGCGGGGGACTCTACGCTTCGGTGACGAAGGCGTTCCGGCTGTTGCTGCAATCGCTGGTGCTGGCCCTGGGTGCGCTGCTGGTGATCGAAGGGCAGTTGTCGGCCGGGCTGATGATCGCGGCTTCGGTGGTGACCTCGCGGGCCCTGGCGCCGGTCGAGCAGGTGGTGGCGCACTGGCGCAATTTCGTTGCAGCGCGGCAGGCCGGTCGGCGGATCGGGACGCTGCTGGCGGCGGCGGAGCGTCCCGGCCCGGCGATGAAATTGCCGCGGCCCCGGGCACGGCTCGAGGTGCGCGGGTTGGTGACGGGACCGGACCCACGACGGGTACTGCTCAACGGCGTGAGCTTCACGCTCGAGGCCGGGGAAGCGCTGGGCGTGCTGGGGCTGTCGGGTTCGGGCAAGACGTCGCTGGCGCGCGCGTTGGTCGGGGTGTGGCCGGTGGTGGCGGGCGAGGTGCGGCTCGATGGGTCGGAACTCGCACACTACGACTGGGCTCGGCTGGGACCGGCGATCGGGTACCTGCCGCAGGTGGTGGACCTGTTCGATGGCACGGTTGCCGAAAACATCGGGCGCTTCAGCCCGGGCGCGACGAGCGAGGCGGTGCTGCGGGCAGCGCGGCTGGCGCAGGTGCACGAGCTGATCGCCGCCCTGCCCGACGGCTACGACACGATGCTCGGCCCGCGCGGCGCGGCGCTGTCGGCAGGGCAGCGGCAGCGGATCGGGCTGGCCCGCGCGCTGTTCAGCGACCCGTTCCTCCTCGTGCTCGACGAGCCCAACTCCAACCTCGACCACGAGGGTGACATGGCGCTGCAGGCGGCGCTGGGCGAGGCGAAGCGACGGGGTGCGATCGTGGTCATCGTGGCGCATCGGCCGAGCGCCATCGGAGTGGCTGACAAGCTGCTCTACCTGCAGGACGGGCGGCAGGTGGCGTTCGGCCCCAAGGCGGAGGTGCTGCAGCGCATTTCGGCGCCAGCGACGCCGCTTCCGAGGCGCGCCAATGGTTGAGGCGGGACCGATCGGGAGCCTGAGGCGGCACGCGCTGTTCGGGGTCGCGGCGCTCGGCGGCTTCGCGGTGTTGCTCGGCGGCTGGGCCGGAACCACGGAGATCGCCGGCGCGGTGATCGCGCAGGGCATGGTGGTGACCGAGGAAGGCGCCAAGGCAGTGCAACACCCCGAAGGCGGCGTGGTGAGCGAGATCCACGTGCGCGATGGCGACCTCGTGGCGGCCGGCGAGGTGCTGGTGCGGCTCGACAGCACTGCGGTGGCGGCCAACCTGGCG
>JAEYTN010000056.1 GCA_023433985.1 Pseudomonadota bacterium
GCTGGGGCGACTCGACCTGCTGCCGGTGCAGGCGCTGCTGCCGCTCTACTGGATACTGCACGGCGTGGCCGTGGTACTCGCGACGTGGGAACTGGTGACGCGCCCGCATGTGTGGTCGAAAACGACGCACGGGCAGACCCGCGTCAAGCGCGGCGTGACGCGGGCGCGGGCCACCGAGGCTCAGGCGGAGTAGCGCGAGAGATCAAGGTCGGTGGTGTCGATCTCGGGCTTCCGGCCCGAGACGAGATCGGCAAGCACGCGGCCGGAACCGGCGGCCATGGTCCAGCCCAGCGTTCCGTGACCGGTGTTGAGGTAGAGGTTGCCCAGCGCCTGGCCGAGGATGGGCGTACCGTCGGGCGTCATCGGGCGGAGGCCGCACCAGAAGCTGGCGCGCGCCACATCGCCGGCCCTGGGGAAGAGTTCGCGCAGGGAGCGATCGAGCGGGCCACGGCGCGACTGGTGGAGCGTGAGGTCATAGCCGGCGATTTCGGCGGTGCCGCCGACGCGGATACGATCGCCGAGCCGGGTGGTCGCGACCTTGTAGGTTTCGTCCATGATGGTGGAGAGCGGGGCCACCCCGTCGTCGGTGATCGGGACGGTGAGCGAGTAGCCCTTGATCGGGTAGATGGGCAGCGTGAGCCCGAGCGCGCGGGCGAGGAGCGGCGAGTAGCTGCCGAGCGCCATGACATAGGCGTCGGCGGTGAAGGCGCCCGCGTCTGTTTCGACGCCCGTGACGGTGTCGCCCGACCGGCCGATGGCGCGGATAGTGGTGCCGAAGCGGAAGCTGACGCCCCGTTCGGCGGCGAGGGCGGCAAGGCTGGTCGTGAACATCGCGCAATCGCCGGTATCGTCGTCCGGGAGGCGCAGGCCGCCGACGAACGGGACGGTGGCGGTGGCGAGGCCCGGTTCGGCGGCGATGCAGCCCTTCGGATCGAGCACCTCGTAGGGGACGCCGTATTGCTCGAGGACCGCGATATCCTCGTCGGCATGGTCGAGCTGCTTCTGCTGCCGGAAGAGCTGCAGCGTGCCCTGCTCGCGGCCATCGAAGGCGAGGCCGGGAAGGGCGCGGAGCACTGTCATCTGCGCGCTGGAATACTCGGCGAGGCGGACCATGCGGCCCTTGTTGAGCGCGTAAGCCTTGTGCGTGCAGTTGGCGAGCAGTTGCAGGCCCCACAGCCACATCTTCGGGTCAAGCTTGGGGCGAAGCACCAACGGGCCGTCGGTCATCAGCAGCCACTTGATCGCCTTGGCCGGAATACCGGGACCGGCCCAGGGCGAGGCGTAGCCGTAGGAGAGTTCGCCGGCATTGGCGAAGCTGGTTTCGAGGCCAGGGCCGGGCTGGCGCTCGAGAACCGTCACCTCATGGCCGGCCTGGACCAGATACCAGGCCGAAGCCGTGCCGATGACGCCGCCGCCGAGGATGAGGACTCGCATGCCCTCATCTGTGGCCAGCCTGCCGGCAATGGCAAGTGGCCGCGCGTTCCCCCGCCAGCCGGCGGATCAGAGGCAGGTGAGCGCCAGGCGGGTGAGCAGCGAGACGAGCTCGGACTGCCGGCGCGTGCCGGTCTTGCGCATGACGCCGACCAACTGGTTGCGCAGCGTCTGCTTGGACACCTCGCGCTCCTTGGCGAAGTCGGCGAGCGTGGCGCCATTGAGCAGCGCTTCGGCCAGCCGGGCCTCGGAGTCGGTCAGCGAGAAGGCACGCCACAACAGGTCGGTGGGCAGCGAGCTCATCTCGAGGCTGCCGTGCACCACCAGCATCACCAGCGGGCCGGGATCGAGAATGGCGTCATGCAGCTGGTAGTTCTGGCCGGAGCGGGTGGCGAGACGGGCGATGGCAAAGTGGCGCTCATCGCTGTCGTGACGGCTGAGCTGCAGCACGGAGGTGGGCGTGCGCTTGGCCGAGATGACCTTGGCGACCAGCTGGCGAAGCTGGGCATCAGCGCCTTCCTCGGTGGCGCGCAGCACGCCGTCGGCGCTCGAGAACGGGCCGATGTGCTGGCGACGCAGCGTCTCGGCCTGGAAGTTGGCATAGTGGATGCGCATGTCGGCATCCACGAAGAAGACCGTAAACGGGAGGTCGGCAACGACGCTCTCGAGATAGCCGCGGCCATCCGAGAAGCGGGTGCGACCGGCGATCTCGAAGGCGCGGCCGAAATGCTGGGCCGCCTCGCCGAGCAGCGCGGCGATGCGTGGGCGCAGCTCACTCTGCCGCTGCTGCGGATAGAAGATCTGGATGGCGAGCTGACGAGCCCCTTCGCGCAGCACGACGACGCCGGTGGAGGCGGTGAAATCGCCCTGCCGGCTCAGCCACTCGCGGTTGAAGCGGCCCTGCGCCGCCTCGTGGCGATCGACCAGCGTGTCGTCGTGGAAAACTTGGAACACCGCCAGGTCGCTGCTGCGCATCAGCACCGGGTTGAGACCGGCGTAGGTGGAGATATAGCTCGCCACGGCAGACGGTACGATGCCTCGCTGGGCGAAAGCCAGGTTTGTGGCGGTGGATGTGTTGTCGGCAGAGACTGCGATCAGACACTCAGGAAAGGTCGCAGCCAGGATATCCAGGATGTTGTCCCAGCTGGAGCGCCCCAGCGCCATGTCGTAGATGCAGCTCGTCAGACTATTTTGCGAAAAGCCCATGCCAGATACTCGTATACTTTGAGCGCGGGGTGGCCACCCGAGCTCGCCAGCATTGCGCCGCTACCCCAAATTCAACGCACGTCGGCCGTCTTCAGCACCGCGTATTGGTGGATGACGGCCCCACGATCCTCTGACAATCGAGGGTCGTTTACAATATGTATACCATAACAATGGTTACCACCGCCAAGATGAACGTAAAATGACTGGAAGACGTTCGAGCTCGCAGGCCGAGCGTGCGTTCGGCCGGCCGAGGCTGGTTGTGTTGTGATACCAGTGGGTTAGCCCACCTGCCCCGCCGCCCGCGACGTGCGTCGGAGGCCGCCGGGCGACGGGGCAGGGGCGGCGACTCTGCGAAATACTTGTCAAGGATACCTCAGGCGCGTGCGACCCCGATCGCCGTCTGCGGCTCGGCCCGACCGCAAGTCCGATCCGGCGGATAGTCTGTAAAATGTGATCGACCTGCGTATGGATATACTACGCCGCGGCACGATCGAACCACGCCTGCCTGCAACTGCCTTCTGGCGGAAGCATGCATCATGCCAATCGCCACCAATATAATGCCACTGCTGTCATATGTATCGGACGCCCCCTATAACGTATAATGGACGATGGTTAATACCCACCATGATCTGTCGTTCGCATCATCCTCGTCGTACGATAACTTAGTTGTGGATACTCGATAGTTGATGTTTCCTTCTGCTCACCAGCGACTTGCCACTCGCCGCTGCACAACGTGGCTATGTTTGTTAATCAGGAGGAATACCACAAATGCTTCGCATTCTTCTCTCAACGACTGCCGTTCTTCTTGCCACCAGCTCTGCCTTCGCCTGGGGTGTCGGCCAGACGGCGCATGGTGTCCAGATCGGCTTCCTGCAGGTCGGCGTGATCGACCAGGATGGTTTCTTCAACCATGCCGGCGTGACCCAGATCGGCATTCTGCAGGGCGCTCGCGTCCGCCAGCTGGGCTTCGCTAATACCGCTCACAGCTTCCAGCTCGGTGTCGGCCAGCTGTCCAACACTGCGCAGTTCGGCGCCTTCAACGAGGCGACCACCGTTCAGCTGGGCGCCCTGCAGGCCTCCAACACCCAGCAGGCCGGCATCGGCAATGACGCCGTGACGGTTCAGGCTGGTATCGGCCAGCTGTCGAACACCCAGCAGCTGGGCGTCGACAACGACGCTACGACCGTCCAGGTCGGCGTGGCGCAGGTTGCGAACACCCAGCAGGTTGGCGTCGGCAACACCGCCACGACCGTTCAGGTCGGCGCGTTCCAGTCGTCGAACATCCAGCAGGCTGGCGCCGGCAACACTGCCGTGGTCGTGCAGGCCGGTGTCGGCCAGAGCATGAGCATCACCCAGTAACCTGGCTGATCGGACGCAAAGCTAAGCGGGCGGCCTGTTGGCCGTCCGTTTTCTTTTATGTGCTGCCGCCTCAGTGGGCCGGATCAGTCTCCCGCGATCACGACGTCGTTGGCGCGGCCAAGTGGTTGAACGGAACCTTAACAGGGCGGTTCATTTCGGGTTCAACAGTAATGGCGCATTAACTCCCGCCATGACGGACGACAAACGTTCGTACAAACACAGGAGCTAATCATGAACCTCAAGACTTCCGCCACAATCATTCTCTCGGCCGCCGCCCTGCTGCTTTCGGCCAACTCCGCCTTCGCCTGGGGCATCGGCAACAGCGCTACCGGCGTCCAGATCGGCGCCCTGCAGTACGGCCACATCCAGCAGAACGGCTTCTTCAACCGCGCCTCGTCGTTCCAGTTCGGCGTGCTGCAGTACTCCGACACGCACCAGAACGGTGCTTTCAACGAGGCCGACACCGTGCAGGTCGGTATCCTTCAGGCGGCCAGCACCGAGCAGAACGGCCTGGGCAACGACTCGTCGATCGGCCAGCTGGGTGCCCTGCAGTCCGCAGAAGTGACCCAGAACGGCGTCGGCAACAGCGCTTCGATCAGCCAGGTCGGTGTCGGCCAGAGCATGACGATCAACCAGTAATATCCACTGCAGATATTTCGACTGCGACGTCGAAACGAGAACGGGCGGCACGCGTGCCGCCCGTTCTGGTTTTTGCGTTCAGCTGGCTGAGATCAGAACTGACCGGTCAGCGATACCGTAGCGGTCCAGGACCAGGCATCGTCGTAACTGAAGAGCGTGGTCGTGCCGGCACCGGCGCTGTCGTACGTGGCGTCCTCGTCATCCGAGGTGACGCTGCCACCATCGAGGGTGGTCGTCGCGCTGGCGACGCGGGACAGGTACTCGGCACCGAGCCCGAGGCTTAGCTGCATCTGGTTGCTGACAGCCGTGGTGAACGTGCCCTGGCCACGCAGAGCGTAGGCGAAGCCGTCGTCGGTGTCGCCGAGATCGAAGGCGCTGGTGACGCTCTCGTCAACCGCCGTCGGGCCGCCGCCGGTGACGGAGTAGGTCGCCGAACCGTCGTAGGAAGTGGTGGCGTGGTAGACACCGGCCTCAGCGCCCAAGGTCAGGCTGGACGTGGTCGACACCGGGATCATGACGTTGCCGCCCAACACACCGCCGAGGTAGTGAGTATCGACGTTCTCGTCGACGCTCTGCGTGTAGTTGGGGTACTCGAAGTCAGCAACGGCCGGCGTCATTTCCGCCGGATCGACCGTGATGTCGGTCACGGTGTTGAGGCGCATGAAACGATAGCTGGGGCCGGCGTAGCCGGTCACGACCACATCACCCGAGGCCGGATTGCTGGACAGTGCGAAGGTCAGGTCGCCGCCAGCATAAAGCAGGTTCTGCGAGGTCTCGGTGGTGACTTCCCAGCCCTCGAGATCGCCAACAGCGACGAAGATGCCGCCGTCTTCGCTGGCGATGGCGCCGAAGGAAAACGCGCGATCGGCCACGCTGTCGCCCGACGTACCAACGTAGGTGAATTCATCGCCCGGGCCGCTCGGATCCACACCGAAGCCCTGGACGACGCCGCCGACGTTCGAAGTGATAACCGCGCTCTGATCGGTCGGGCCGGTGCCGGTGATGTCGGAACTGCCCGTACCAGCCGCAGGGTCGGTGGTGAGCGTGATCACGCCCGCCGGCAGGGTCGGCCCGAAGACGACCAGCGTGCTGTCGTCCGTCAGCGTCTCGGTAGTGGCTTCACCGGAGCGGGTGGCCAGGGAGATAAAGCCCGAGCCGTTGATCGAAACACCGAGGTCGCCGATCGGATCCAGCGGGGCCGAGAGGCTGACACCGACGATGCCGCCGTAGAACACGTCATCCAGCCCGGCAGAGTCGGGCAGATGGTAGCCGACGACGCCAGCGCCGATCGTCAGCGCGAAAGCGGGTGCCGGCGCAGCGGCCACCTCAACGATGGGTTCAATCGGATCGGCTGCGAAAGCCGCAGTCGAAAGCAGCAGAGCCGCGTTGACCCCCGCCAGCAGTGCAATTCCAAAGCGCATATCTGTCCCCGTCTTCGAAGCGACTATGGTAGATTGGGTCAAAGTTGCCGGATTCCCGCCACAAAGTCGATAGTCGACACCAAAGATCGCCAAGAAGAAGCAGGTGGCGACGCCTATACAAGCGGACCCCAGTCGACCTCCCTACCCCTTTGTTTTTGATCGCGTTTCCATCGCGCCGGTCTGTTGACAACAGCGCCCGTTGCCGGCTGCACCAACAATATCCATCGGGGCTGTGGCATAGACGCAACAACAAATTCGACCCCCGGGACCGCCTCTCCCGAGTCGTCAGCAGGCAGCTCCCCAGTATCGAGGACCCCCATTCCGCGTCACGCGCCGTTTCCGAAGCCTTATCAATTGATTAACGAGGCAGCGGCCGCCCGGCGACCGAACACGCGGCGGGCACGACAGTATTGAGGCGGCGTCAGCGCTAAACTGTCGACAAACCGCCTCAATTCGGGCATCAGACAGGCCATCGACAGGGAGCGGCGGCGCTTAGAGGTGACGGGCGTGAGAGTTGCTGCCATGTTCTGCGGTCTTGTCGCAGGGCTGTTCGCGCTGATGGCGCCGGTAGGGCTCGGCACCGACCTGCTGACGGCGTTCCTCAAGCTGTGGGGGCAGACCCCGGGTCAACAACTGCTGGGCACGGTCGCATGGTACCTGCCGGTCGGTGCGGCTGTGCTGGGCGGGCTGCTCGCTTTCGTCGCGCCCGGGCTCGGCGCGCTGATGCTGCTGGGTGCGGGGCTCGGCTGGATCGGCATCGGAGCCTTCGACACCTCCTTCTTCCGGCTCGAACTGCTCGCGCCCGGCGTGCTCGGCGTGGCCGGGTCGGCGCTGGCATTCGCGGCGGGCGAACTGGAATTGCGGCGGCGCCGGGCGGCGCGGCGGCAACGCCGGGAGTCGCTGCGCGACTACACCGAGGACGAGGCGCGCGCCCGCGAGGCCGCATACAGCATGGATCCGCTCACCATGCCGCGCGAGGAGGCCCCACCGCGCCCCAGCCGCGAGATTCCGCTGACGCTGGAGGACGTGGTGCCGGCGGACAGGCCCGAACCGCGTCGGCGTTCGGAGACGATCTGGCCGGATGCGCCCTCCCGGCCCTCGATGTTCGACCGCGACGGTGGCGACCGTTCGGCCCGCCGATCGCTGTTCGAGCGTCCGGCGGCACGCGCGGAACGCCCTCCGCCCGACCGCCGCGAGCGGGACCGGGACTATCGCGAGGGGGAGCGCGAGTATCTCGACGACGCCGCGGCCCCTCGCCGCAACATGTTCGTGTGGGTGGCCGCGGCCAACGCGCTGGTGTTGATCGTGCTCATCGTGGCCGTCGGCTACATGATGGCAGAGCGCTCTTCGGCCCCGAGCAACGCGGGCGTCGTGGCCGAAGCTACCGAGAGCAGTGCCGTGGATCCGACGCCGGTGCCGCCGCCTGCGCTGCAACCACCGACGGTTGCAGAAGCATCCGGCGAGGACGACCGCCTTACGCCGAACCTCTGGCCGGCGCTCGCGCTCCCGGGCTCGGAAGGGGCGGAGTTGCCGATGGCTGCAGCCGACGGACTGATGGCCGGCACGTTCAGCGACCCGTTCGCCTATTGCGAGGCGGTAAAGACCGTAGACTATGTCGACAACCGTTATGTCGGGCCGCACTTTACCCTGCCGATCGCCGACGCCCTGCGCGTGCCGTCGCACTCGGCGCGGGACCGGGTCAGCTGGCGCTGCGTCGACGGGGTCGTCTATGCCTGCGCCTCGTTCGACTGGCCGGTCTGCGCGATGACGCCGACGGCTCAGGAAATGCTCGACTACTGCCAGCGAAACCCGGGAGTCACGCGGCTGCTCGCGCCCAACGGCACCTGGGCCTGCGAAGGCACGCGCCCGCGCCTGCCGGAAGGTGCGAGCTGGCCAGTGGATGCGCGCGGCTTCTTCCCCAAGGCCTGGATTCCCGTGTTGCCGCCGCAGCAGCAGCCAGCGGGCTAGCGCCGCGCGGCGGCGCCGTCGGGTGGCCCGGTGCTCGCGGAGCGAACTGCTACAGCGATGGTGCCTGGGGACGGACGGCGGCGCCGGTGCAGCGCCGCCGCAAAGGATCAGAGCTGCGGATCGGCCAGATAGGTGCTGGCCAGGTTGCCGGCGATGCCGCCTGCATCCACCACCGCATCGACGACGCGCTTGTTGAGGAGCGCGAAATTGTCGTCGGAGATCAGGTTGAGGTCGGGCAGGTCGGCGATCACCAGCTTCTGCAGGTCGGTCCAGAGCTGCTTTCGCTTGACCGGATCGATCTCCACCGCGGCAGCCTCGAGCAGCCGGTCGGCCTCGGCGCTTTCGTAGTGCGCGCCGTTCGAGAGGGGCGCGCCGGGCTTGAAGTTCTTGCTCCAGTAGAGCCGCTGCACGCCCACCGTGGGATCGAAGGTGTTGGTCATCGAGTTGGTGGTGAAGGCGAAGTCGCGGTCGGTGTAGACGCGCTTCACGTAGCTCGGGAAATCCTGGGTGCGGACATCCACTGCGATGCCGATCTGCGCCAGCGCCTGCTTCACGTACTCGGCGGTGCGGCGATCGCCATCGGTGGCCGGGCGATACTCGTGCGGCAGGTGGAAGCGGATGCCGTCGGCGCCGCGCGGGTAGCCGGCCTCTTCGAGGAGCGCTTCGGCCCTCTTGATGTCGACCTCGTAGGTCGGCAGGTCGTCGGCGCGGAAAGGCACGAGGTCGGGGCTGATGGGGCCCGAGACGATCTGGCCGTGGCCGTACCAGACGACGTCGCGGATCACCTGCTTGTCGATGGTGTGGGCGATGGCCTGCCGGACACGGATATCCTTGAGGTACTCGTTGTCGAGGTTGAACTCGAGCCGCTTCACGCCCGAGTTGAAGATGGTGCCACGCTTTTCCACCGCGATGCCGGGCAGCGCGGTTATCCGGTCGAGCTCGCTCAGCGGGATCAGGCCACCATCGGCAATATCGGCCTCGCCGGTTTCGAGCGCGATGGAGCGGGCGCCGGAATCGGGCACGAAGCGGAAGACGATGCGGTCGAGGTAGGGCTTGCCCTCGTCCCAGTAGTCCGGGTTGCGCTCGAGGATCAGGTGGCTGCCCTGCACGAGTTCGCCGAACTTGAAGGGGCCGGTGCCGATGGGTGCATTGTTGGCCGGATTGGCGTCGGCCTTGGTGCCCTCGTAGATGTGCTTCGGCACGATCGGGGATTCCTGCGAGGCAAGGGCGTTGATGAGGTACGGCGCGGGCTTCCAGAGGTGGAGCACCAGCGTATAGTCGTCGGGCGTGTCGGCGCTCTCGACGTTGGCGAAGGTGATGCGGCCGCGCGGGTGGATTTCCTTGAGCAGCAGGATGGAAAAGGCGGCATCGGCCGCGGTGAAGGGTTGGCCATCGTGCCATTTGACGCCTGGGCGCAGCTTGAAGGTGTAGGTCAGTCCGTCCCGGGCGACCGCCCATTCGGTCGCGAGCTCCGGCTGCGGGTTGAGCTCGAAATCGTAGCTCAGGAGGCCCTCGGTGACCTTCGGGCTGATCTGACGCACACCGTCGGTGGTGAAGGAAACGAGCATCGCCGGCTGGACGGCCAGCAGGCAATTGAGCGTGCCGCCCCGGACCGGCTCGGCGGCTGCGATTTGCAGCGGCGCAAGCGCCAGCAGGGCGAACAGGAAGGCCAATAGTCGCTTGGTCATCTGAATTCTCCAAAGGAAATGGATGCGCCTGTCCGCCCCTGTACGGTCGACGCCGCATCAAATTGACCATCTCCGATGAGCGTGACTGCCCTGAAAACCCTGCCGTCGAGCGGGCCCGCCATCGGAGCCGAGGCAATCGAAACGGCCGAGCGGCTGGCCACCGAGTTCCTTGCCGACGCCATTCGCCGCGACCGTGAACGGGCGCTGCCGCAGGGCGAGTACGACCGCCTGGCGTCCGCGGGGCTCCTGGCCATCCGGGTGCCGAAGCGGTTCGGCGGACCGGAGCTGGGCTACACGGACGTAGCGCGGG
>JAEYTN010000057.1 GCA_023433985.1 Pseudomonadota bacterium
GCTGTCATCCCGACGAAAGCGGGGACCCATCTGGCCAGCAGCGCAGGTCTTGAGGTGGGTCCCGGGTCAAGCCCGGGATGACACGTTGGGGATGTTGCGGCTTTTGAACCAAGGTAGGGCGCTGACAAGGTCGGACTTGGTGCTTCCGCCCTGCCGGGCACCTTCCCCCGTAAACGGGAGAAGGGGTCGTGCGGTCCACGTTGGTGGCCACGCGGCTCCCTCTCCCGCTTGCGGGGAGGAGACGGGTGGCGGGGGGTCAGCCCGCGACTTTGGAGAAGTCGGCGACCTGGCGCATGGTGTCGCGGAGCCTGGCGAGGAGGTTCAGGCGGTTGGTGCGGACAGCGGCGTCGGGGTCGTTGACGAGGAGGGCTTCGAAGAAGGCGTCGACCGGGGCGCGGAGAGTGGCGAGCTCGGCGATGGCGGACTTGTAGTCGTTGGCGGCAACCCTTGCGGCCACCGCGGCATCGACCTTCATGACGGCATCGGCGAGGGCGATTTCCTGATCGAGCTTCAGGGCCTCCTCGATCACCGGGTCGGCATAGGTGCGGCTGTCCTTCTTTTCCTCGGCGGCGAGGATGTTGGCGGCGCGGCGGTAGCCGGCGAGGAGGTTCACCCCATCCTCGGAGCTGAGCAGCGCCGAGAGCGCCTCGACGCGGCGGGTGATTTCGAGCAGGTCGTCGGACCCCGGCGAGATCACCGCATCGACGAGGTCGTGACGGGCGCCGGCATCGCGCAGCATGACCTTCAGGCGGTCATGGAAGAAGGCGAGCAGGTCGTTGGAATCGACGTCGCCGGCCAACTGGTTCCTGGGGTCGGCGCTATCGCCGACATGCTGGTCGCGGCGCACGAACCACGAGGCCTGGAAGACCGGGACCAGCGGCAGGGTGATGGTGTTGTCGGTGACGATGCGGATGACGCCCAGCGCGGCGCGGCGCAGCGCGAAGGGGTCGCGGGAGCCGGTGGGCTTTTCCTCGATGGCCCAGAAGCCGGTGAGGGTATCGAGCTTGTCGGCCAGCGCCACGGCCATTGCGACCGGTTCGGCGGGGACGAGGTCGGTGGGGCCGAGCGGCTTGTAGTGATCGGCAATGGCGTTGGCGACCGCGTTGGGTTCGCCCTGGGCCAGCGCGTAGTAGCGACCCATGATGCCCTGCAGCTCGGGGAACTCGCCAACCATGCCGGTCGTGAGGTCCGCCTTGGCGAGCATGGCGGCGCGCTTTGCCTGCTCGGGATCGGCGCCGACCCGGGGAGCGATCTCGCCGGCCAGCTTGACGATGCGCTTGACGCGCTGGAATTGCGTACCGAGCTTGGCGTGGAAGACGCTGTCCTCGAGCTTGGGCAGGCCGTGCTCGAGCGGCAGCGCCAGGTCGGTCTGATAGAAGAAGCGGGCGTCGGACAGGCGGGCGCGGATGACGCGCTCGTTGCCGGCGATGATCTGCGCCCCGCCATCGTCGGCGACCTGATTGGAGATGATGATGAAGTTGGGCGCGAGCTTGCCCGAGCTGTCGCGCAGGCAGAAGCACTTCTGGTTGGCGCGGATGGTGGCGATGATCACTTCCTCGGGCACTTCAAGGAAGGCCGGATCGAACGAGCCCATCATCACCACCGGCCACTCGACGAGGCCGGCGACCTCCTCGAGCAGGCCCTCGTCGTGGATCACCGCCAGCCCCTGCGCGAAGGCGAGGCTGTCGGCATCGGCGCGGATGATCTCCTTGCGCCGGTCGATATCGAGCACGACCTTGGCCCGCTCGAGCGCCTGCACGTAGTCGTCGAAGCGCTTCACCCGGATCGGGGCCGGCGCCAGGAAACGGTGGCCGTAGGTGGTCTGGCCGGACGCTACCGTGTTGGAGCGGAAGGGGATCACCACCGGCTCGTCATTGTCGGTGCCGAAGGTGGCGGTGATGGCGCGGAGCGGCCGCACCCAGGTAAGGCCGCCATTACCCCACTGCATGGATTTCGGCCAATCGAAGCCGGTGATCACCCGGGGCAGCAGTTGGGCGAGGATATCCTCGGCGTCGGCGCCCTTCTTCTCGATATGGGCGATGTAGAAATCGCCCTTCTTGGGATCGGTCTCGACCTTGGCCTGCTCGATGGAGGCGAGGCCGGCCGCCTTGAGGAAGCCGTCGATGGCCTGCTGTGGCGAGCCGACGCGTGGCCCCTTCTTCTCCTCGCGGGTATCGGGGGACCGTGCGGGCACGCCGGTGACGGTGAGCGCAAGGCGGCGGGGGGTCACGAAGGCCTTGGCGCTCTCATAGACCAGACCCGCGTCCACCAGTGCATTGGTGACGGCCTTCTTCAGGTCCTCGGCGGCCTTGCGCTGCATGCGCGCAGGGATTTCTTCCGAGAACAGTTCGAGCAGGAGTTCGGGCATGGCGGGAAACCGGCGGTTGAAAGCGGGCGGAGGACTAGCAAGGGCGGGCGGGGTTGTCCATTGCGGCAGCGTTGGCGGACGCCCCTTCCACCACGCTTCGCGTGATCCCCCTGCCCCGCTATCGCGACGGAGGACCCCGGCGACGTGGGCGACTCACCAGCCGCCGCCTCCACCGCCACCACCACCGCCGCCGGAGCTGCCGCCAGAGGAGAAGCCGGAGCCGGAGGAGCTCGAGGGCTGGGCCGCGATCATGGCGGCGCTCATGGCGCTGGTGGCGGTCGAGACGGCGCGGGAGAAACCGCCGGGGCCGGAGGACCAGGAGCGGCCGGAATAGAAGCTCGGCTGGTAGGACGTATCGGCATCGGCGACGGCGTGGCGGGCGAGCTCGGCCTCGAAGTGCTCGGACCAGGGCCTTTCGACGCCGAGTGCGATGGCATAGGGCAGGATGCGCTCGAAACGCTCGACCGTCATGGGCGGCTCGCCGACGATGTTGAGCCGGTTCTTCTCGGCGGTATCCATGTACATCTTGAAGCCGTCGATCCCGTCCATCAGCTTGCGGCCCTGCACGGTGGGCGCGCGCATCAGGATGGCGAAGACGACGTTGACGACCACAATCGAGATGGCAGCGAGCAGCGGGGTATCGAACCTGAAATCGGAGGCGAAATTCAGCGACATGCCGAAGAGGTTCGAGCCGAAGATGGCGGCCCAAACGCCAAGGATGATTTTCGAGAGCAGCGGCGTGGCCCAGAACCGCTTCAGCGCGGAGGCGAAGGCGCCGATGAAGATGCCGCCGATGGCCGCGAAGATCAGCAGCAGCGGGTGCAGCATATCGAGCAGCACCATCGCCAGCAGGGCCAGCACCGAGATGGCGATGCCGAGCACGACGTAGCCGGTATTGTTGCGGAAATAGGCCTGGCGGTTCTCGCCTTCGACGAGCTTGAGGAAGGCGGCGCGGGTCTCGTTGAGCTTGGGACCGTTGGTGGTGTTGACGGTCACCGAGCCGCGGGTCGCGAAGTAATCCGCGACGAGTTTTTCGCCGGGTGGCAGCGCGGGATCGGGCGCCTTGCCGGTGGATTTCACCGTCAGCGTCTTGCCGGGGTTGTCGATGGTTACGAGGCCCTTGACGCCCAGATCGAAGATGGCGGCGGTGAAGGCGGTCCAGCCGCTGCCCTGCCAACCCATGCGGTGGATGTAGTGCGCCAGCGCGGGCGACATCCCCTTGGGCGGGTGGAAAAGCGGGATGATGGTGCCCTTCTTCGGGTCGCGACCGACGGCATTCCAGGCGAGCAGGTTGTAGCCCAGCACAAGCAGCAGGGAGAACACCGGCAAGACGAGGTCGCGATGGTCGGAGAGCCACCAGAGCGTGGCATCTAGTCCCTGCGGCGGGGTGAGGATGCCGGGCTGAAACGCCGCGGCCACGCTGACGCCTTCGCCGGCTTCGAGCCGCCGCGTGGTGCGGAAGATCGCCTGTTCGTCGGAGACGCGGGTTATGGTGACGGCCTGTTCGGTGGAGCCGGGGCGGCCGGTGTAGCCGGCGAGGTTCTCGATCCGCGCGCCGGGTGGCAGGGTGACACGCGTCACCGAGGCGAGGATAGGGAACTCCCAGTAGTTGCCGGTGGCGTTCCAGAACAGCTCGTCATGGTCGCGGAGGCTGCGGCCCATGCGGGTCATGGTG
>JAEYTN010000070.1 GCA_023433985.1 Pseudomonadota bacterium
CGGGACGACGTTCCTCGGCGACAAGGTAGACTAGGGTCAGGATACGACGATGAGCGAACAAGGCCGCTGGGCGGGGCGCAGCCCGCAGAAGGACGAAGTCCGCAATGCCATCTGGCAGGATCTGGAGGCGACCGGCATCGCGATCGGGCCGGCGGTTAGCCATATCCCGAACTTCACGGGCGCCGACATGGCGGCGTGGCGGCTGGCGCAGACGGATGCCTGGAAGCAGGCGCGCAACGTGAAGTGCAATCCCGACCCGCCGCAATATTCGCTGCGGCTGAGGGCGCTCCACGAGGGCAAGGTGCTCTATTGCCCGGTGCCCGAGCTGGTGGAGCAGAAGCCCTATATGCGGATCGATCCCCAGGTGCTGGAGGCGAAGGGCGTGACCTTCGAGCTCGCGGCGACGCACCAGGGATACATGCTGCATGGCGAGCGGATCGAGTTCGACGACGTGCCGGTGCTCGATTTCGCCATCTGCGGCTCGGTGGCGGTGACGCGGTCGGGCAGCCGGATCGGCAAGGGCGGCGGGTTTGCCGACCTTGAGACGGGCATCTTCCGGGCACTGGGCAAGATCACGCCGGAGACGCCGATGGCGACCACGATCCATACGCTGCAACTGGTGGACGACGCGGTGATGACGCTCGAGCCACATGACAGCCCGCTCGATTTCGTGGCGACGGAATCGGAGCTGATCGTCACGGGCAATACGACGCCCCGGCCGACCGGCGTGCATTGGGACCGGGTGCAGCCCGACCAGTATCGCAGCATCCCGTTTCTGCACGAGCTGCGAAAGCGCCTCGGGACCTGAGGCGGCAGGCCTCCAGCCCATACTCGCTGCTGAGGTTCGTGCCCCTTTGGTCATACCAGCGGGGCGCAATTTCCGCCGTGGTGGTCGGCGGCCTCGTCGCGGCGACCTTCGCCTCCGCCCAGGACATTCCCGCCGCGCCGGAGCCCGGCGTGTCGGCCCGCGTCGACGCCATCCGCGCCGCGGGCGTGCTGCGCGTGGGCGTGCAGAACAACGATCCGTGGCTGGTGCAGAACACCACGGGGCAGGGGGACCCTTGGAGCGGCCCGGCGCTGCTGCTGGCCAAGACGCTGGCCGACCAGATGGGGGTGAAGCTCGAATACGTGCCGACCTCCAACGAGACCAAGATCACGCTGCTCGCGGCCAACCAGGCCGACATGTCGATTTCGGCGCTGGGCGTGAACCCCGACCGCGAGAACGTGGTGGACTTCATCATCTACTCGGCGAACTCGACCTGCCTCGTCTATCGCAAGGACAACCCGAAGTTCGCCAACGTGCAGACGGTGGACGACCTAAACGCGCCGGAGTTCGACCTCGTCTACGGCATCGGCTCGCCCGACCAGCCCTATCTCGAGGGGCGCTTCCCCAACGCCAAGATCCGCGGCGTGCAGGTGCATATCGACGAGGTGATCTCCGGGCACGCCGACTCGACGCCCTATAACCGCATCCAGGCGGCGCGGCTCCTGAAGCGGCTGCCGGAAATGGCAGCGCTGCCCAAGGAGGACAACTGCCAGGGCTCGACCGAGCAGTCGCTGCCGATCGGCATGGCCATCGACAAGAACCAGCCGGAGTTCCTCGAATGGGCCCGGGCCGTGGCAACGGCGATGCAGACGCAGCTCGACGACGAGGAAAAGCGCGTCGTCGAGACGATGGTGCAGTAATCGCACCGTCCTCACCACTGCCGGCGGACGGGGAAGCCCTCCGCCGGCACGAGGCCCCTCTTCGCGGGATGGCGACATGAGCTTCGACTTTTCAGTGCTGGCAAGCCTGCCCTTCATCCTCGAGGGGCTGAAGATCACGCTGCTGCTGGCGTTGACCACGGCGGTGACGACGACGGTTGTCGGGCTCGGCCTGGCGCTGGTGCGGCTCTACGGGCCGCGCTGGCTCTCGATCATCGTGACTTTCTACATCGATACGATGCGCGCCATTCCCGAACTGGTGGTGCTGATCTGGATCTTCTTTTCGGTGCCGATCCTGATGGGTATCTCGATGCCGCCGTTCGTGGCGGCGCTGGTGGCGCTGACGGTGCAGGTTTCGGCCTATGCGGCGGAGGTGTTCCGCGCCGGGCTGTCGTCGATCCGCAAGGGCCAGACGCAGGCCGGGCTGACGCTGGGGATGTCGCAATGGCAAATCCTGCGCAAGATCCTGCTGCCGCAGGCGATCGTGCGCATGCTGCCGGCCTATGGCTCGTTCCTCACCATGATCATCAAGGACACGGCCATCGCCTCGATGGTGGCGGTGCCAGAAATGATGCGCAACGCCGAGGTGGTGGCGCAGCAGACCTATCGCAGCGTGGAGGTCTACACGATCACGATGATCTGTTCTTCTGCGTGCTGTTTCCAACCACTCGGATCGTTGAGTTCATCTATCGCCGAGTCGCGCACCTGGGGCGGTCATGACTTACGATTGGTCCGTCGTCTGGGAGCATTGGCCTGAGTTTCTCGGCGGGGTGTGGATGACGATCGTCCTCGCCGTCGTCACGATGGCGATCTCCATTCCGCTGGGCATCGTGGTGATGCTGCTGCGCCAGTCGGGCATCAAGGCGGTGGAGGCGGCCGCGACGGTTTTCGTCGAGCTGTTCCGCAACGTGCCGCTGCTGCTGCTGGTGTTCTGGGCGTACTACGCCATCCCGCGCATGAGCGGCATGTCGATGAGCAACCTTACCACCGGGATCATCGCGCTTGTGCTCAACACCACTGCCTACAATTCCGAGAACTTCCGGGCGGGCGTCAACTCGATCCGGTGTCGCTGTTCAAGGCGACCTCGCTGGTCTCCGCGATCGGCGTCGCCGACCTCGCCTATGTGGCGCTCGACCTGCGTGCCGCCACGTTCCGGGTGCTCGAAGTGCTGACGGCACTGGCGGTGATCTACTGGGTGCTGGGCTATCCGCAGGCCAAGCTGGTCGACTGGTTGCACCGCAAATACGGACATACCGAATGAACGCTATCAACCAGTCCGCGCTCGCAGCCTGCAAGGGCGAGGGGACGACGCCGATCATCGCCTACCGGGACGTGGTCAAGTCCTTCGGGGCGCTCACGGTGCTGCATGGGATCACGGCGCACGTCAACAAGGTCGAGGTGGTGTGCCTGATCGGGCCGTCGGGCTCGGGCAAGACGACGCTGCTTCGCTGCACCAATGCCCTCGAGACGATCAACGGCGGCTCGATCGCCTTCGACGGCAAGGCGGTGCCGGACGATCCGGCGCAGATCCGGCTGGTGCGGCGGCAGATGGGCATGGTGTTCCAGAGCTTCGAGCTCTTTCCGCACATGAGGGCGCTGGGAAACATCACGGTGGGGCCGATGACGGTGCTCGGCACCGACCGCGCCGAAGCGGAACGGCGGGCCATGGCGCTGCTCGAAAAGGTGGGGCTTGCCGACAAGGCGCAGAGCTATCCGTCGCAGCTGTCGGGCGGGCAGCAGCAGCGCGTCGCCATCGCCCGGTCGCTGGCCATGGACCCGCAGGTGATGCTGTTCGACGAGCCGACCTCGGCGCTCGACCCCGAGACGATAGGTGAAGTGCTCAACGTGATGAAGGCGCTGGCGGAGGAGGGGATGACGATGATTGTCGTCACCCACGAGATGACCTTCGCCCGCCGGGTGGCCGACTGGGTGCTGGTGTTCGACAAGGGCAACATCATCGAGCAGGGGCCGCCCGCACAGATCTTCGACGCGCCGCTGGCCGAGCGCACGCGCGACTTCCTCAGCCACCTCGGCTGGGCCGGCTGAAGCTTATCACGGAACAGGACCATGGCCGCACCCACGGACAAGATTGGATTTGGCGTCGTCGGCGTCGGCTTCGGCAAAGGACGCGCCGAACTGATCAAAGGGACGCCGGAGGCGCGGCTGGTGGCAGTATCGAGCCGCGATGCCGACAAGGCGAAGGCCGCGGGCGACGAACTCGGCTGCGACGCCTATGGCGACTACCGGCGGATGCTGGAGCGCGACGACATCGACGTCATCGCCATCTACACGCCATCGGCGCAGCAC
>JAEYTN010000086.1 GCA_023433985.1 Pseudomonadota bacterium
GTCGATGGCGAGGCGTTAGCCACGCTGATCGTCAACACACTTCGCGGCACGTTCCGGACATGTGCTGTCAAGGCACCGGGTTTCGGCGACCGGCGAAAGGCCATGCTAGGAGACATTGCAGCGCTGACCGGCGGTCAGGTCGTTTCGCATGAACTCGGCATCAAGCTCGAAAATGTCACAGCCGACATGCTGGGCAAGGCCAAGCGGGTGGTGGTGGACAAGGACAATACGACGATTGTCGGCGGCGTCGGCGCCAAGGCTAGCATCCAGGGCCGCATCGATCAGCTTCGTCGGGAAATCGAGAAATCGACCAGCGAGTACGACAAGGAGAAGCTGCGGGAACGCTTGGCCAAGCTGTCGGGCGGCGTCGCCGTCATTCGTGTGGGCGCTCCCAGCGAAGCGGAAATGAAGGCGAAGAAGGATGCCCTCGACGATGCCATCAGCGCAACAAAGGCGGCCGTTGCCGAAGGAATCGTACCGGGCGGTGGACTGGCACTCCTCAGATGCGTCGATGGTGTGAGCCGCGAGATCGAGCTCACGGACGGCGATGAACGCACCGGCTTGCAGATCTTGCGGCGCGCGCTCGAAGCTCCAGCACGCCAGATTGCGGAGAACTCCGCAGTCGATGGTGGGGTAGTGGTGGCCCAGATGTTGTCCAGCAAAGGAAACCTGGGCTACGACGCCGCTCTCAAGCGTTACGTCGATCTCATCGAAGCAGGAATTATCGATCCCACCAAGGTCGTCCGGCTTGCTCTGGAAAATGCAGTGAGTGTTGCCAGCACCCTGTTGCTTACCGAAGCCACCATGACGGAAGTGCCGGAACCTGCCGGTGAGCGAGTACAGATGCCCGAGAGTGTTTGATGGGGCAGCCGCTGCGAACATCATCTGCTTGAAGAAGCGGGTCTGGCGGGACGGGTGCCCCGTCAGACCAGATGGTGTTCAAAGAACCGTCAGACGGTCGTCAATCGCGTGAACCCCGGGCGTGGCCCAGACCGCATCCTTCACCGCCGCTCGCTCGGCGAGATTGTGCACCTTTCCGAGCAGTGTCACCTTGGTTCCGGCGACCTGGATCTGGATATTGTTTGCCTCCACCTCGGCGTAGCGCTTCAGGGCACCTTCGATGTGCTTCTTGACGTCAACGGACGTAGGTCGCGGTGCGAGTTCGATATTGTTGGTGATGCCGACGACGCCATGAAGGTTCCGGATCGCCTCCGCGGCACCCGTCTTCTGGTAGTTCCATTCCAGCTGTCCGGAGAGAGTAATCCAGCCGTTGTGCACGGACACCTGAACCTTCCCGTCAGGTACCAATGTACTCCACTTCAAGGTATTCACCGCGCGCCGGGCGACCTCGTCGTCGGCGGTTCCCGGCTGACCGGGGTAACGAACTTCGATCTCCTGCGCGATGCCGCGAACACCTTTGATCCGGCTTACCGCACTTTCAACGGCTGCTCTCTGGCTGTAGTTCGGAACATGGCCCGTCAGGGTGACGATTCCGTCTTCCACTGTGACGCCGATGTCGTTTGCGTCGACGTAAGGCTCGAACTCAAGTTCATCCAAGATGTCCTGGCGTAGGGCGCTGTCTTTCATTTCGTCCTCCAATTCCGGTGGCGATGTGCCACAAGGGACATCACACTCCAGGACCTCGGGGCATGGATTGACCTGGCTCAAATCCCGGCATTGCGAAGTATCGCAAACTAAAGGCCAGCCATCATGACCATACGCAACCTGACCCAAGGCTTTCGTCCCGAGTCCGTCGCTATCGTGGGTGCTTCACCCCGGGTCGGGTCCGTGGGCGCCATACTCGTGGCAAACGTCCGTTCCAGCGGGTTCGGTGGACAGGTGTTCCTGGTCAATCCGAAATACGACCAGTTGGGTGATGAGCGCTGCTACCGTACCGCCCTCGATCTCCCGCAGGCGCCCGACCTTGGGGTTGTGGCAACGCCTCCCGGAGCGGTGCCGCGTGTCATCGCTGAACTGGCGGAGCGAGGTTGCCGGGCCGCAGTCGTCATTACCGCGGGACTGACGGCAGAACAGAAGCAGGCAATGCTCGATGCCGCGCGTCCTACGATCATGCGCGTCGTAGGGCCCAATACGATTGGCGCGATCTCTCCGCATATCGGGCTCAACGCCAGCTTTGCGCACCTGATGCCGTCTCGCGGTCACGTCGGGCTGATTTCGCAGTCCGGCGCCATCGTGTCGTCGATCGTCGACTGGGCCGCGGGCCAGGATATCGGGTTCTCGCAGTTGATCTCGCTCGGAGACATGAGCGATGTCGACGTAGGCGACTGCATCAACTGGCTCGCGCTCGACAGGGAAACCAAGTCCATCCTCATCTACTTGGAATCCGTCCCGGAGCCACGCAAGTTCATGTCGGCCGCCCGGGCCGCGGCGCGCCTCAAGCCGGTGATTGCGGTAAAGCCCGGGCGCCACAGCGAGGCGGCGCAGGCAGCCATGACTCATACCGGCGCCCTTTCGGCGGCCGACACCGTCGTCGAGGCGGCGCTGCTGCGTGCGGGCGTGATCCGCGTCCAGAGCCTCGAGCAGCTCTTTGCGGCTGCGGAAGTCACCAGCCGTTTTCGTCCAATGTCGCGCGGCCGGGTTGCCATCGTCACCAATGGCGGCGGCGCCGGGGTGATGGCGGTCGACGACCTGCTCGACCTTGGGCTGGAACTGGCGGGCATCTCCCCGGACACGGAGGGAACCCTCGACAAGGTGCTGCCGGACAATTGGTCTCGCGCCAACCCGGTCGACATTATCGGGGACGCGCCGCCCGAGCGCTACGTTTCTGCCCTGACCTCGGTCACGGCCGACCCTGAGGTGGACGCCATCCTCGCGATGAACTGCCCCACTGCCTTGTCCTCGCCCGTTGCCGCGGCGGAGGCGATTGCCGGCCTCGCCGGCGGCGGACTCATCAACGACAAGCCGGTCATCGGCTGCTGGATGGGGAAACAGACTGCCGAGCCGGCTCGTGCGGTGCTGCGGGATGCGGGAATCGTGGCAGTCGAGACTCCGGCGGCGGCGGCGCAGGCAGTGGGGTTCCTTACCCGCTGGTCGCGGCTGATAGCGCGAGTTCACCGCGTACCGCCCAGCTCCGGACTTGTCGCCACCGATCCCGATGCCGTTCGCGCCATCCTGCGCGGCGTCGCAGCCGAGGGACGGACGGTGCTAACCGAACCGGAGGCCAAGGACGTGCTGCGGGCTTACGGTGTTCCCGTGCCTGAGACCCTGG
>JAEYTN010000222.1 GCA_023433985.1 Pseudomonadota bacterium
ATCCACATCAATGCCATCGCGCGCCACATCGGCGTCGAGCTCAATATCGACGACTGGCAGGAGCACGGCCACAAGGTGCCGCTGCTGGTGAACCTGCAGCCGGCCGGCGAATATCTCGGCGAGGACTATTATCACGCCGGCGGCGTGCCGGCCGTGGTCAACGAACTGATGCAGCAGGGACTGATCCGCGAGAACGCTCCCACGGTCAACGGCAAGTCGATCGGCGAGAACTGCCGCACCACCACCGTCCAGGACGACAAGGTCATCCGCCACTTCGACAATCCGTTGAAGAAGGCGGCCGGCTTCCTGGTGTTGCGCGGCAACCTGTTCGACAACGCCATCATGAAGACCTCGGTGATCTCGCAGGAATTCCGCGACCGGTACCTGTCGGACCCTGCCCATCCGAACATGTTCGAGGGCAAGGCCGTGGTCTTCGACGGCCCCGAGGACTACCACCACCGCATCGACGATCCGTCGCTCGAGATCGACGAGCATACGCTGCTGTTCATGCGCGGCGCCGGCCCGATCGGCTACCCGGGAGCGGCGGAGGTCGTGAACATGCGGCCGCCCGACTACCTGATCAAGAAGGGCATCACCTCGCTCGCGTGCATCGGCGACGGGCGGCAGTCGGGGACCTCGGGCTCGCCGTCTATCCTCAATGCCTCGCCCGAGGCGGCGGCTGGCGGCAATCTCGCCATCCTCAAGACCGGTGACCGGGTGCGGATCGACCTCAACAAGGGCACGGCCGACATCCTGATCTCCGACGAGGAAATCGCGCGCCGCCGCACCGAGCTGCAGGCGGCAGGCGGCTACAAGTATCCGGCCAACCAGACCCCCTGGCAGGAAATCCAGCGCGGGCTCGTCGACCAGTTGGGTTCGGGCGGCGTCTTGAAGCCGGCAGTCAACTACCAGCGCCTGGCGCAGACGGCCGGTGTGCCCCGGGACAACCACTGATCTTCTACAAAGGGCCGGGAAACCGGCCCTTTGCTTTTCTCGGGCTTTACATCCGCAATCCAATCAGCCACCAAGCCGCCGCAATGTTTGACGAAGGAGACGGCGCTGGCGCACAATGCAGGCGCCGCGTGCGGGTGAGGGCTCGATGTCTGATATTCTCGACTACTGTAAGGGGCGGGAAGCGCGCACCTTCAAGCCTGGGCAGGTGATGATCGAAGAGGGCGGACAGGAGGGCAACCTGTTCGTGCTGATCGAGGGTCAGGTCGAGGTGCTGCGCAAGGACACCCAGGTCAGCTATATCGACGAGCCCGGCTCGATCTTCGGCGAAATGGCGACGCTGCTCGACATGCCCGCGAGCGCGACTGTGAAAGCGCTCTCGACCGTCAAGGCCTACGTCATCGACGACGCCATCCAGTTCCTGGGCGCCAACCCCGAAGTGGCGCTCTACGTCGCAACGCTGCTGGCCCGCCGCCTCTACTACACTACGACCTACCTGGTGGATCTTCAGCAGCAGGCCGAAGGCAAGCGCGAGGATCTCGACCTCGTCGACAAGATCCTGGCCCAGCTGGTGGAAAAGCCCGAAGACGCCAAGTCGCCCAAGCGTTCGCGCGGCTAGAGCAGCAACGCGAGGCGCGCTTCCAGCGCCCCCGCGTCACCTTCGATCGCAACTGTCTTGAGCCGCGCTGTGTCGCCCGACACCAGCGTTACGGCGGTTTTCGGCACACCCAGCGCCTTCGCAAGCAGGGCAACCACCGCCGCATTGGCCTTGCCCTTGTCCGGGACCGCCTTGACCCGGACTCGGAGCACCACGCTGCCGTCATCGCGCAGCTCGGTGCCCTCGATCCGGTCGGCGCCGGCATTGGGCGTGACGCGCAGGTGGAGCGTCAGGCCCGCCGGTGCGATGCGGTAAGGCAGCGCGCTCAGAACACGTAGGGGTAGACGTAGCGCCGGATCACTTCCTGCACGATGTAGATCGCGAAGAACAGGATGATCGGCGACAGGTCGATCTGCATGCGCGGCAGCAGGCGGCGGATCGGCGCCAGGACCGGCTCGGTCAGCGACAGCAGCACCCTCCAGATCGCATCGACGACCTGGTTGCGCGTGTTGACGATGTTGAACGCGATGAGCCAGCTCATGACGATCATCGCCAGCATGACCCACTTGTAGAGCTCAAGGGCCATCAGGATGACCTCGAGTAGCACTCTCATTGCGTTCTCCCCATCGGTGTCGCCCCCGCTATCTAGTGGCGGGAGCGGGAAACGGCAAGCCGCCGCCAAGCGCTTGCGGCACTATGGTAATCAGGACGCGCGGGTCGGCCGCCAGGTCACCAGCCGGTAGAGGTAGATCAGGACGATGAGCCCCAGCACGATATTGGTGCCCGGGTCGAGCCAGGTTTCGACCAGGTCATAGTGCTCGGCGAGGACGAACCCCGCGCCCACCAGGATACTGTTCCAGGTCAGCGCGCCCAGCGTGGAGAACAGCAGGAACTTCCACACCGGCATCGCCGCCAGCCCCGCCGGCACCGAGATCAGCGTACGGATCAGCGGCGCCAGCCGGCCGACGAAGACGATGATCGGACCGAAGCGGCGGAACCAGGCAGTGGCCGTGTCGATCTCCTCGGAGTTGAGGGTCATGATCCGGCCGAACCGATCCGCCAGCCAGCGCACTCGCTCAAGCCCGAACACCCGCCCGGCGAAATACCAGGGCAGCATGCCCACCACCGCTCCAACCGTTGCGCAGAGCAGCACCAGCCACAGGTCGAGCGTGCCGTTCGCCGCGGAGAACCCGGCGAACGGGATGATCAGCTCGGACGGGATCGGCGGAAACAGGCTCTCGGCCAGCATCAGCAGGAAGATGCCGGCATAGCCGAGGCTGTTGATCGTCTCGATGATCCAGGTGGCCATCCCCTCGCCGCCCCGCCCTTAGCTCGCCTTGGCCGCCCGCATCGCCTTCTTGCGCTCGTTGGGATCAAGCGCGATCTTCCTGAGACGGACCGACTTGGGCGTCACCTCGACATACTCGTCGTCGGCGATATAGCCGAGCGACTGCTCGAGCGTCAGGCGCTTGGGCGGGGTCAGCCGCACCGCCTCGTCCTTCGACGTGGTGCGGATGTTGGTCAGCTGCTTGCCCTTGAGCGCGTTGACCTCGAGGTCGTTGTCGCGGACGTGCTCGCCCACGATCATGCCCTCGTAGATGTCGTCACCCGGATCGACCATGATCGCGCCGCGGTCCTCGAGGTTCCACAGCGCGTAGGCGACCGCAGTGCCGGTGCCGTTCGAGATCAGCACGCCGGTGCGGCGGCCCGGCAGGGCGCCCTTGTACGGCTGGTATTCGTGGAACAGGCGGTTGAAGATCGCCGTGCCGCGGGTGTCCGACAGCAGTTCGGGCTGGTAGCCGATCAGTGAGCGGGTGGGCACGTAGAAGCGCAGGCGGGTGCGGCCGACGCCCGAGGGGCGCATGTCGACGAGGTCGCCCTTGCGCTCGGTCAGCTTCTGCACCACGACGCCCGAGTGCTCCTCGTCGACGTCGATGATCACTTCCTCGATCGGCTCGTACTTCTGGCCGTTCTCCTCGCGCATCACCACGCGCGGGCGGCCGATGGTGAGTTCGAAGCCTTCGCGGCGCATGTTCTCGATCAGCACCGCGAGCTGCAGTTCACCGCGGCCGGCGACGTCGAAGCTGTCATTGTCCTCGCCCTCGGTGACGCGGATCGCCACGTTGCCCTCCGCTTCGCGCAGCAGGCGGTCGCGGATGACGCGGCTCTGCACCTTGTCGCCCTCGCGACCGGCCAGCGGGCCGTCATTGATGCGGAAGGTGACCGACAGGGTCGGCGGATCGATCGGCTTGGCGTTGATCGGCTCGTTCACCGACGGAATTGTGATCGTGTTGGCGACGGTCGTCGCTTCGAGA
>JAEYTN010000375.1 GCA_023433985.1 Pseudomonadota bacterium
CGGTTCGGTCGATGCGCTGGCAATCGTCGGCCTGAACATCTCGGTGGGCGACAAGGTGTGGGCCAGCGACGTGGCCTATGGCCCCGGCGACCCGGTTGCCATCAGCCAGGCCTTCGAGACTGCGGACATGGTGCTGGTGGACGCCATGGATCCCGGCATGACCGCCAGGATCGCGGAGCTACGCCTGTTCAAGGCGAGCGAAGGCGATGCGGTCGTCGCTGCCGGCACGCTTCGGATGCCGGGGCAGGGTGCCTGGGCCGTATCATGCTCCGGGCCCTGATCGCCACCGCGGCGCTGCTCGCGGGCGCCGGTGCCGCCTCCGCGGAAACCTATGCCTGCCGGTCGGTCTCCGGCGAGCCTCCGGCTACGCTCGATTTCAGCATCCGCCATTCGAGCGGCGCATGGGCCGTGATGTCCGCGGCGTTCCAGATCGAGGACGATATCGGCTATTCGACCACTGCGGCCGAACCGACCAGCCTCGCAACCGTCACCGGCGTCGAGATCGGCTCGGCGGAGGACGTCGCGTTCAAGTTCCACTACACCGATGCCGACTATGACGGCGATGTCGCGAGCGTGCATGTCGTTACGCTGTCGGAAGGCGCGCGCAGCCTGACCGCGGGCGTGCTGGCCGTCGTCGGCGGGGGCTTGTGGGCAGTCCAGTGCGATCTCGACTATGAAGGTTGATGCGTTCGACTTCGACCTGCCGCCGGAAAGCATTGCGCTTCACCCGGCCGAGCCCCGCGACAGCGCGCGCATGCTGGTGGTTCGCCCGGGCGAGCCGCTGGCCGACGGCCATGTTCGAGACCTGCTGACCATTCTTCGGCGCGGCGACGTACTGGTCGTCAATGACACTCGCGTGCTGCCGGCCGAGCTTACGGGCTCCCGCATTCGCGGCGAGCTCCGGGCAGGCGTCAGCTTCAACCTGCACAAGCGCGTCGATGCGCAAAGCTGGAGGGCGTTCGCGCGGCCGGCCAAGAAGCTGGAGATCGGCGACCGGCTCGAGCTCGGCGACGACGGCAGCATCGTCGCCACCGTGGCCGAAAAGGGCGACGCCGGCGAGGTGACGCTGCGCTTCGAACTGTCGGGTGCCGAACTCGACGAGATCATCAAGGCTCACGGCGCCATGCCGCTGCCGCCTTACATCGGCCTCAAGCGTGGGCTGGAGGAGCGCGACAAGTCCGACTACCAGACGGTCTATGCGCAGAACGACGGCGCCGTCGCCGCGCCCACCGCCGGGCTGCATTTCACGCCCGAACTGCTGGATGAGCTGGCCGCGCTGGGTGTCACCATCGAGCGCGTGACGCTGCATGTGGGGGCAGGGACCTTCCTGCCGGTAAAGGCCGACGACACCGACGACCACAAGATGCACGCCGAATGGGGTGAACTGCCGGCCGATGTCGTGGAGCGCATCCTCGCCGCCAAGGCGAAGGGCGGCCGGCTAGTAGCGGTGGGCACGACCAGCCTTCGCCTGCTCGAGACGGCGGCGCGTGACGGCGAATTGAAGCCCTTCACCGGCGACACCGACATCTTCATCACGCCAGGCTACCGCTTCAACGCGGTCGACGTGCTGATGACCAACTTCCACCTGCCGCGCTCGACCCTGTTCATGCTGGTCAGCGCGTTCGCCGGCTTCGAGACGATGCACGCCGCCTATCGGCACGCGATCGAGGATGGGTACCGGTTCTATTCGTATGGGGACAGCTCGCTGCTGTTCCGGGCCGAGTAGGAGCGACGCCCCCTCCACCACGCATCTGCGATGCGCGGTCCCCCTCCCCCGTGCCTTCGGCACAGTGGAGGAGCAAGCAGAGCTCAGCGCCTCAAGAACGTCAAACACCCAGGTCGCGGTGTTCCTCCACCGCGAAGCGGGGGAGGGGGACCAGCCGCAGGCTGGTGGAGGGGCGTCAGCCAGACGCCTCGCCCTACGCCGAAACCTTCAGCCCCATCGCATCCCTGGCAGCCACCGCCGCCGGCACGCCGAACAGGTCGTATTCGTCGCTATCCGTCACGGTCACCGACACCATGTCGCCCGGCTTGATGCCCTCGGCTTCGTGGATGATGACCGAGCCGTCGATCTCGGGCGCGTCCCACTTCGAGCGTCCGACCGCGCGGCCCATCTCGGGCTGCACGTCGTCGACCAATACGTCGATGGTGCGGCCGACCTTCTTGCTCAGCACATGCGCGGAGATGTCCTGCGCCACTTCCATCAGCCGCTCGTAGCGCTCGCGCTTCACCTCGTCGGGGACGATGCCCTCGATGTCGTTGGCGGGGGCGCCGGTCACCGGCTCGTACTCGAAGCAGCCGATGCGGTCGATCTCGGCCTCTTCCAGCCAGTCTAGCAGGAACTCGAAGTCCTCCTCGGTCTCGCCCGGGAAGCCGACGATAAAGTTGGAGCGGATGGCGAGGTCGGGGGCCATGGCGCGCCAGGCCTTGATCCGGTCGAGCGTCTTCACCTGGTTGGCCGGGCGGCGCATCAGCTTGAGCACCGACGGCGAGGCATGCTGGAACGGAATATCGAGATAGGGGAGGATCTTGCCCTCCGCCATCAGCGGGATCACCCCGTCGACATGCGGATAGGGGTAGACGTAGTGAAGCCGGGTCCACACGTCCATCTTGCCCAGTTCCTCCGCCAGCGTCTGGAAGCGGGCTTCCACGTCGCGGCCGCGGAACTTGCTGGTCGCGTATTTCACGTCGACGCCGTAGGCCGAGGTATCCTGCGAGATCACCATGATCTCCTTGACGCCGGTCGCCACCAGCCGCTCGGCTTCGTAGAGCACCGAGGCGATCGGGCGCGACACGAGGTCGCCGCGGATCTGCGGGATGATGCAGAAGGTGCAGCGGTTGTTGCAGCCTTCGGAAATCTTCATGTAGGCGTAGTGCCGCGGCGTCAGCTTGAGGCCGGCTTCCGGCACCAGGTCGACGAACTTGTTCGGCACCGGCGGCAGGTGCGTGTTCACTGCCGAGACCACGTCCTCGTACTGGTGCGGCCCGGTGACCGCCAGCACGCTGGGGTGTGCCTGGCGGATCATCTCTTCCTCGACGCCGAGGCAGCCGGTGACGATGACGCGCCCGTTCTCGCCCACCGCCTCGCCGATGGCCTCGAGGCTTTCCTTCTTGGCGCTGTCGAGAAAGCCGCAAGTGTTCACCAGCACGATGTCCGCGCCCTGGTAATCGCGCGAGAACGCGTAGCCCTGCGAGCGCAGGGTGGTCATGATGCGTTCGGAGTCGACGAGAGCCTTGGGGCAGCCGAGGCTGACGAGGCCGATTTTCGGGGCTTGGGTCATGGGGGCGTGGCTATACGCCAATCGTGGCAAAAAGCAATCATCGGCGCTTTGCGATAGAGGCAGGGCAGCCCTGATCACGCGCGGTCACGAATAGGTCAGGTTACGGAAGCTTCAGTTGACCCAGATCCTGAGCATCTGGCTCTTGTTTCCGCATGCGCCCACTTCCGAGGCGTCAGCAGGAAGAAGACTCATGACTTTCGACAGCCTGAACAAGTACCAACCCCATGCCCTGGCGGCCCTCCGCATCGTCACCGCGCTCTGCTTCATGGCCCACGGCACACAGAAGATGTTCGGCTTCCCCGCCTCGCAGATGGGCGGCGGCGGCTTCGAGCTCTTCTCGCTCATGGGCCTCGCCGCCGTGCTCGAGGTGTTCGGTGGCCTTGCGATCCTGGTCGGACTTTTCACCCGGCCGGTCGCCTTCGTGCTCGCGGGACAGATGGCCTACGCGTTCTGGTTCGTGCACGTGCCGATGATGGGGCAGGGCAACATCATCCCGGTCGCCAATGGCGGCGACGGCGCCGTGCTGTTCTGCTTCGTCTTCCTCTACCTGGTCTTTGCCGGCCCCGGCGCGTGGAGCGTCGACGGCTATCGGGCGAGTGGCCGGCTCGCCGCTGCCTGAAACAGCAAGGCCGCCCTCGGGCGGCCTTTTTGTTCCTCAGATGTCCGGCTTTGCCGGTGGAGACGTCCGTCGCGCGGTGCGGCGCACCGGGTGCGTGGTAGGGCCGGGGACGATCTCGTCCTCCACTTCGGTGTCGGTGTAGTCGCTCTCGTCGGCGATATCGTGGATGGCGTCGCGCACCTCATCGATCAGCGAGCCCGAGAGCCGGGACACCGCGACGGTCCGCGTCACCGTCTCGTTGGCCTTGAAGAACACCAGCAGC
>JAEYTN010000407.1 GCA_023433985.1 Pseudomonadota bacterium
CGCCAGCTCGATCGCGGCACCGGAAAGCGAGATGTCGATGATCTTGCAGTTGTAGCGGCGCCCATCGTCGAGCACCAGGTCGCCGCGGTCGGTCCGCACCATCAACACCGCATGCCCGGCGCCGTTCGTCTCGCGCACCACCGTGATCAGCAGCGTCGAAGGATCCCAGCCGTTGGCGATCAGCGCCTTGCGCTTGGCCAGCGCATAGTCCTCGCAATCGCCATAGCCGTCCGGATAGGCCCAGTACTCGTCCACCTGGTAGTACTCGGCGTCCGTCACCGGCACCACCGCGGTGTTGATCAGGTTGTTGATGTCGACCAGTTCGGCCCAGCGCGCCTCGTCGAGCGGCATCGCCTCGACCACGCGGCCGCTCGGAGCGCACTCGCCGCGGTGGGTCTTGCAGAACTGCGATGCCCCGATCGGCACCGATGTCTGCCCACCCGCCGGAGCGAACGCCGGATTGCTGAAGTCCACCTCGCCCGCCTTGACCGGCATCGCGAGAATGAAAACCGCCATGCCCATCGCCACACTGGCCGCAAAGAAGGATTTGAGCTTCGACATCGGAATTGCCCCCTGACGGAAGCCACGATGCCGTTTGCGAATTTCGCCGGTCGAAAAAGTGCCAGCTAGTTTTTATGCGAAGTCGAACGATCCCCGAAAGGAGCCGTTAAGCCTGAAAATCAAGGAAGCATAAGGAGTTGAGCCGGAGCCCAGACTCAAAACGTGAGGGGCGTCAGCCCACACGCAGGTTCTGCTGCACCACCGTCAGCATTTCCTGGGCTGAGGCGAACTCCACCGCCACGCCCTCGGGGAAATGCCGCACTACCTTGGCGCGCATGCGGCCCAGCGTCACCGGCGTGCCCATGGCGGGCCGTACCGCCAGCTCGATCGCGGCACCGGAAAGCGAGATGTCGATGATCTTGCAGTTGTAGCGGCGCCCATCGTCGAGCACCACGGTCGAATGCCGGTTGTCTGGCACCACGCGCTCGTGCCGCCGGTCCTCGGGCAGGTTGAGCAGGTCCTTGTTGGCGAGCCAGGTGAGCTGCGCCGCCGTCTTGTCGCGCTTCCGCGGCGTGGCGGCCATGTCCATCTTGAAGCCGCCCTCGATCACCTCCGTGATCGTACCTTCGACGCGGCCGAGATGGTCGAGATACGCAACCACACGCTCGCCGGCCGTGCCCGGAACCGGAGCCACGACCACGGCGTCACCCGGGCTCATCTCCAGCACCTGGCAGGGATACTCGCTCCGGTCTGTCAGCATGTAGCGGCCGAGCAACGACACCTTCACGCGCTGGAAGCGCGGCATCTGCGCATACGCACGGGCCGGTCTGGCAAGGCGCGGCGAGGCAGGGTCGTCGGTGAGCATGGGGCGCCCGGCAAAGGTCGGAGAGCAATGACCCTGCTAGGCTAGCGAGGTTTGGTTAACCAAAAATGATGTGGCGCCCTTGCAATCCACGCGATCGGTCGATTTTCAGCGCCGCCCGCCGTCAATCACCGCAAGATGCGCGTAGCGGCGTGCGGAGCGGCCGAAAACCGTCGCCGTGAGCGGGGCAGGGACTCCCGAGTTCGCCGTGGCGAACGCCGCAAACTCGTGCGACGGTACCGCTGTCGCCACGTCACGCGCCATCTCGGCCACCGACACATCGTCCGGCCAGATCAGCCGCAGGCCGGTGATACGCTGCTCGACTACCGGCTGCACCCCGAACCAGTACGGCTCGTCGATTGCCGTCATCGCCCCCAGCAGGCGCGAGTAGGTCGTGCCGTTGTGCCGGAGCGGCAGCAGGATCGTCTCGACCGTGAGCCGGGTCTGCACCGCCGTCGTGCCCTGGAACGTGACCAGCGCCACCGCGTGATCTTCCGTCACGGCGCGCACCAGCGTCTCGATCGCGTCCTTGTCGCGCTCGTGCCACAGCCGGCTGAACGAGCGCCCTTTGAGCTCCCGCGCATAGGCCGAGCAGAGATGCGACCCGGCGAGCCGGAAGTCGAATTCGTTGCTGTCGTTGAGCTCGAGAATGAAGGTGTTGGCCAGCGCCGAGCGAATGCGCGTAGGATCGATGTCGCGCCGGTCGGGCGCGGAGCGAGACCCCCTGAGGGCGTTCCAATAGTCGAAGAGCGCCTTGGTGCTGGCCTTCTGCATTATTTTTGAACCTGTTCCAAACCCCATGGCCGACTCCCCGTCGGGAGGACGCCGCCGCGAATCCAACCCTTGCAAAAGGACCGGCAAAAATCGCCCTTAAACAATTGTTAGGGTTAACGCGGCCGGTCCCATGTGGATAAGTCGGGGGATTGGGATAGAAGGGCGTCAGGATCGGAAACCCAGCATGACCGAAGCGCCGGAAACCCAGCAGAATCAACAGCCAAGTAGCCGCGAGCCGGCGATAAACCTGCCACGCGGGGTTCTTGCCCTGCTCGCGGTGATTGTGGCCGTGCACGTCGTCCGAACGCTGATTCTTAACGAACGGATGGACGTCGAACTGCAGTTCTGGCTGTCCTTCATCCCATACCGCCTCATCGCGGGACAGGAGGACCCGAGCGTTTTTGCACCGCTCATCTGGACGCCCTTCACTCACGCCTTGCTGCACGGCGGCTGGGAGCACCTGATCTTCAATTCGATCTGGCTCGCCGCCTTCGGCACGCCGGTGGCCCAGCGTTACGGGACAGGGGCGATGCTGGTCCTGTTCTTCCTGAGCGCCGCCGCCGGGGCGATCTTTTTTGCCGCCACCGTGCTGCCGTCCAACCAGTGGTTGCTCGGCGCCTCGGGCGGCATCGCCGGCCTCACAGGCGCGGCCTGCCGCTTCATCTTCCAGCCGCTGCTCGTGGCCACCGATCCGGAAACCGGCGAGCGCCACATCCTCGGCCGCCGCCTCGCCCGGCTCCCCGACCTGTGGCGCGACCGGCGCGCGATGCCGTTCATCGTCGTGTGGCTCGTGCTCAACGCCGCGGTGCCGTTCCTGCCGGCGCTGATCGGCCAGTCCGTGGGAATCGCCTGGCAGGCGCATCTAGGCGGCTTCCTCGCGGGTTTATTCCTCGTCCCGCTCTTCGAACGCCAACCCAGGGAGCAAAGCCATGAGCACTGAGTCGGAACTCGCCGCCCGCATCGAGCGCCTGGAAACGACCGTCGCCTTCCAGGATCAGACTATCGAGGACCTGACCACGGCTCTGGCCGAGCACTACAAGCAGATCGAGGCGCTGAAGCGCGAGCTCCACAATCTGGGCGCCGCTCTTCGCGACGTCGAAGCCCACCCGGCCCTGGCGGTCAAGGAGCCGCCCCCGCCGCACTACTGAGCCTTGTAGACTTCGGCCGGGTCGAACAGGCGCGGCTCGCCGCTGTCGCGCAGCGCTGCGCCTTCGACGATGCGGTAGAAGCAGCTCTTGCGGCCAGTGTGGCAGGCCGCGCCGCGGCCGGTCTGCTCGACCAGCAGCAGCACCGCGTCCTGGTCGCAGTCGACGCGCATCTCGATGAGCTTCTGGATCTCGCCCGAGCTCTCGCCCTTCTTCCAGATCGTGCCGCGGGAGCGCGACCAGTAGTGCGCCTCGCCGGTCCCCAGCGTCAGCCGCAGCGCTTCGGCGTTCATGTGCGCCAGCATCAGCACGCGGTTGCTGCCCGCCTCCTGTACGATGGCGGTGACGAGGCCGTTCGCGTCGAAGCGCGGCGCGAGCACCGAGCCTTCTTCGAGTTCGGCATGGGTGAGGGCGGTGGCGTCGGTGAAATCGCTCATGGGCGCGGGATATACCCCGCGCCCGAAGCTTCCGCCAGCGGAGGCTACTCCTCGAGCCCGATCCAGATTTCGACCGTCCCGAGCCCGGTCAACGGGTTGAAGTCGGGGCCGTAGTATTCGACGAAGCTCGCCCACTCCGCCTGCCGTTCGCCCGAGTCGGGCAGCCACCCGTCATAGATCGCGCGGATGGTCGAGCGGATGGTGGAAATGTGCCCCCGGTGCGCGAACCGCGCCCAGCGCCGGGCGGGCACGTCGATGGCAACAAACTCCGGCGGCAGTTCCGCCGAAGCACCGATCTCCACCCCGCACAGATATGTGCAGAACTGCGCGTCGCCCTCGGTGGTGATGCCGTAGGCCGCGCCCGGCACCGCTCCCGGCACGTTGCCGAGGTAGGGCTGCAGCCTCTGCCACTGGGCCGGGATCGTGTTGGTCTGGTTCATGTCGTGCCGCTGGATGAGCCCGGCGAACTTGCGCGGCGGCATGCTTTCGATGTGCGGCGGGGCGAGCTTGACGGCGGTATTGCTGTCCATGGGAAGAGGCTCCACGAGGTTCAGGTCACTGAGACAGCGCCGTTTGCGGAGCTCGGCGGGCGTCAGCCCGAACTGCTCGCGAAAGGCGCGGGTGAATGCCTCGTGCGACCCGTAGCCGGCGTCGAGCGCGACTGCGAGAATATCGGGGGCTCCGTCGGCCAGGGTCCGCGCCGCCTCGGTAAGGCGGCGAGCCCTGGTATAGCCCGAGATCGAGTATCCTGTGGCGAGCGGGAAGATGCGGCTCAGGTGCGTGCGGGAAATGCCGGCATGCACCGCCATTTCGTCGAGGCTGACCGGGAAAGCCAGGTGGCTCTCGATCAGCCAGATGGTCTTGGCGATGGCGGACATATCGGCAACTCCCTCACGAGGCCCCGATCCTATGCCATCATCGCCTCCCGCGCATTTGATCGCGGTTGCGGAGCGTCAGCCGCGCTTGCCGACCAGCGCGAAAAAGCGATCCTGCTGGTCGCGCTCCTCGGCGAACACGCCCGTGAAGCGGTGCGTCACCGTCTGCGCGCCGTGCGCCCGCACGCCCCGCATCGACATGCACATGTGCTCGGCTTCGATCATCACCGCCGCGCCGCGCGGGTTGAGGTGCTCGTTCACAGCGTCGATGATCTGCGCCGTGAGGTTTTCCTGCACCTGCAGCCGGCGCGAATAAAGCTCGACCAGCCGTGCGAACTTCGAGATCCCCACCACGCCGTCATGCGGCAGGTAAGCGATGTGCACCTTGCCGAAGAACGGCACCATGTGGTGCTCGCAGTGGCTCGAGAAGGGAATGTCCTTGACCAGCACGATGTCGTCGTACCCGCCAACTTCCTTGAAAGTGCGGGCCAGAACCTCTGCCGGTTCCTCCTCGAACCCGGCAAAGAACTCGCCATAGGCCTTGGTCACGCGCCGGGGCGTATCGAGCAGGCCCTCGCGGGTCGGATCGTCGCCCGCCCAGGCGATGAGCGTGCGAACGGCCGCCTCGGCCTCTTCACGGCTCGGGCGCCGGATGGTGGCAATGGCAGTAGCAGGCTGGAGCGGCTCTACGCTGGCGTCCATCGGATTCCCCGGTCAATTTCCGGCGGCAAGCCAGCCGCCTAGCGGTTCACGGTTCGATCAGAGACGAAGGGACGCCACTGACTTACTGGTTCACGAGTACTATATGGTGTGGTTAAGGACCGTCTCAAGGAACAGTTTCGCGACAATGGTCGAGCTCAGCGATCTCTATTCTGAAAAGATCCTCGAAATCGCGGGCAACCAGCCAATTCCCGGCCGGCTTACCGATGCGGACGCGAGCGCCAGGCGCGTGAGCCGGGTCTGCGGGTCGACCATCGAAGTCGATATTCGCATCCAGCAGGGCGTCATCGTCGGCTACGGCCACGAGGTCCAGGCCTGCGCGCTCGGCCAGACCTCTGCCGCCATTGTCGCGACCAACGTGGTCGGCACCCCGATCGAGGAGTTCCGCCGCGTCCGCGACGAGATGACCGCTATGCTCAAGGCCGACGGCGCCCCGCCGGCAGGGGAGCGCTGGGCCGATCTCAAGTACCTCGAGCCCGTTCGCGAATATCGCCCGCGCCACACCTCCACGCTGCTCGTCTTCGACGCCGTCTGCGATGCACTCGACAAGCTGGAGGCGCGCCGGGCCGGATGAACCGCTTCTGGTACGTCGTCGACCTGCCGTTCAAGTCGGCCGCGTGGCTGCTGATCCAGGGCTACCGCTACTCGCTCAGCATGTTCGTCGGCCGCAACTGCCGCCACGCCCCGAGCTGCTCGGAGTTCACGCGGGACGCCATCTGGCGCTTCGGCTTCTGGCCCGGGGGCTGGATGGGGCTCGCTCGCATCACCCGCTGCCGCCCCGGCGGCACTCACGGCTACGACCCCGTTCCCGAATCCCTTCCGCCTTCCGGACACTGGTATCTCCCCTGGCGCTACGGCCGCTGGCACTGAGCCGCCAGCGACCCCGCCGCCAACCCGCCTCCCCGGGCCGGCCTGAAATTCCGTCGGCACTTGCGGTCATCGGTGGGAACGAATAAAGAACGCAACCTTGCGGGCGGAGGGACTTGCGGTTGAACAGAGCGCTTATCGTCATCCTGGCGGCCGTCACCCTCGATGCCATCGGTATCGGCCTGATCTTCCCCATCCTGCCGCGCCTGCTCGAGGATGTGGCGCACACCACCGAGGTGTCGGTGCTGATGGGCCTGATGCTGGCGCTCTATGCGGCCATGCAGTTCCTGTGCTCGCCGATTCTCGGCGTGCTGAGCGATCGCTATGGCAGGCGGCCGGTGCTGCTGGTCTCCCTCGCCGGGGCCGCCATCGACTACGTCCTCATGGCCGTGGCGCCGGAGCTTTGGATGCTGGTGATCGGCCGCGCCATCGCCGGCATCACCAGCGCCAACATGGCCGTCGCCACCGCCTACATCACCGACATCACGCCCGAAGAGCAGCGGGCGCAGCGCTTCGGCATGTTCCACGCCATGTTCGGCATCGGCTTCGTCATCGGCCCCGTTCTCGGCGGCCTGTTGGGCGATTACTGGGTCCG
>JAEYTN010000465.1 GCA_023433985.1 Pseudomonadota bacterium
ATCCAGGGCTGCATCTGGAACGAGCCGATGACCGACCGCGCCGTGTTCGACCGCCTGGTCTTCCCCCGCCTTTCGGCCATCGCCGAGACCGGCTGGAGCACCAACCGCGCCTTTGCCCGCTTCACCGCCCTGGTGGGCCTGATGCCCAACATGTACGGCAACCACGAGGACGCCTGATGGCCAAGACCGGCGACCTTCTGGTCCGGCTCTACGACCTGCCCGAGACCCCTGCCGATGCCCGTGTCGCGGCCGCCGGCATTACCATCCGCCGCGCCCTGCCGCCCGAGCGCTATGCCGTGCGCGACTGGATCGTCGAACGCTTCAGCCCGCTCTGGGGCGGCGAGGCCGAAATGGCGCTGAGCCAGTTCCCCGTCACCATCTGGCTGGCCGTCAAGGATGGTCTGCTGCTCGGCTTTGCCTGCCACGATGCGAGCGCCAAGGGCTTCTTCGGCCCTACCGGCGTCGATGAGAGCATGCGGGGGCAGGGGGTCGGTGAGGCGCTGCTCTTTGCCACCCTGCGCGGCATGCGCGAGGCGGGCTATGCCTACGCCGTCATCGGCGACCCCGGTCCGGTGGAGTTCTACCAGAAGCGCCTCGACGCCATGGTCATCCCCAAGTCGAGCCCCGGCATCTATCGCGGCATGTTGCCGGCTAAACGCTGACTGCTACGGTTAAATCCGTCTTTACTGCAGTACTTTACTTTGCGGTTCGTCATTTCCAGAAGGTGTCCGGGCCCGGCGGCGTCCGCCTGACCCGGCGCTCACCGGCCCCGAGTACGGACGCGCAGCCTTGTCCAAGCGCCTGAGCACACAGCCCGATCCGGATGCCGCAGGCTCCGGCGCCTCGATCGAGCGCCAGCTCGGCATGACCCGGGCGCGCCTGCGCACCCAGCAGCTCCGCCTCCGCGCCGTTGTCGACAACCTTGGCCACGGCCTCTCGCTTTACGATCGGCACGGGCGGCTTGTCGTCTGCAACCAGCAGTTCCTCGATATCTACCGCCTGCCGCCCGAGCTCGGCAAAGCCGGCACGACCTTCCGCCGCATCCTCGAAGCGCGCGTCACCGGCAACACCCATGTCGGCGAGGACGGCGAGCAATACGTCGCCAAGCGCATCGGCGCGGTGCGCGAGCACCGCCCGCTGGGCGGCATCCACCGGCTCAATTCCGGCCAGGTGATCTCGATGACGCACCAGCCCATGGCCGATGGCGGCTGGGTCTCCACCCACCGCGACGTCACCGAGCTCTACAACATGCAGGCCGAGCTTACCCACCTCGCTTACCACGACCCGCTCACCGGCCTGCCCAACCGCACGCTGTTCTACCAGCGCATGGCCCGCGCCTTCGACGCGGTCGACGAGACCGGCGGCTTTGCCGTGCTCTGCCTCGATCTCGATGGCTTCAAGCCGATCAACGACATGCTTGGCCATGCCACCGGCGATGCGCTGCTGCGCCAGTTCGCCGCCCGTCTCACTCGTGCGCTCGGCCCGCACGACAGCGCGGCGCGCATGGGCGGCGACGAGTTCGCCATCCTGCACCCGGGCGGCGACGAGGAGAGCGCCCTCGACCTTGCGCACCGGCTTGCCGAGGTCTGTCAGGCGCCGTTCGATTTCGATGGCGAGGTGGTGAGCGTCGCGGTCGGCGTCGGCATCGCGCGCGCACCCGTCGACGGCACCGACACCGACGCGCTGCTGCACAGCGCCGACCTCGCGCTCTACTCCGCCAAGCGCGGCGGCCGAAGCGGTATCCGCGCCTACGCGCCCGACCTCGACCGTGCCGCCGCCGATCGGCGCCGCCTTGAGGCCGAACTGCGCCGCGCCGCCGAGAACGGCGAGTTCGAACTCCACTACCAGCCCATCCTCGATCTCAAGGGCGATGGCTTCGCCGGCTTCGAGGCCCTGATCCGCTGGCGCCATCCCGAGCGCGGGCTGGTCCCGCCAGCCGAGTTCATCCCGGTCGCCGAGGATACCGGCCTCATCGTCCCCATCGGCGAATGGGCCTTGCGCGAAGCCTTCACCGAGGCCGCCCGCTGGCCCGCCGACCTGCGTGTCGCCGTCAACGTTTCGACCATCCAGCTGCGCCGCGGCAATCTCGTCCAGACCGTGATGCTCGCGCTGGCCGCCTCCGGTCTCGCCCCGGGCCGCGCCGAGATCGAGATCACCGAAAGCGTTTTCCTCGAGCAGTCCGAGCAAAGCCTCGCCGCCCTGCGCCAGCTCCGGGCGCTGGGCGTCCGCATCGCCCTCGACGATTTCGGCACCGGCTTTTCGGCGCTGAGCTACCTGCTGGCCTTCCCCTTCGACAAGCTGAAGATCGACGGCAGCTTCGTCCGCGCGCTCGCTGCGTCCGACGGCGCCGCCACCATTGTCTCCGCCGTCGCCGAAATCGGCGCCCGCCTCGGCATGTCGACTACGGCCGAAGGCATCGAAACGCCCGATCAGCTCCGCGCCGTCCACGCCGCCGGCTACGCTGAAGCCCAGGGCTACCTAATCTCCCGCCCGATGACCCGCGACGCCATCCGCGCCATGCTCCACGCCCAGTTCGACGCCATGCCCGAGCCTCCGGCCGAACAGCGCGAGGCGAGCTGAGGGCGTCCGTCCCGCGGTCTCCTGGGGCACAGAGCTATCACGCTGTTGCAGGCTCCACGCCTCCACTCGCTCCTGCGGGGTGGCTGAGGCGAGGGTAGCTCCGCCACCCCAAACAAAAAAGGCGGGGCTCGCACCCCGCCTTCGTCATTCGCCGTCGCTGCCGCTTACTTCAGCGCGTCCGTCACCACGGTGGTGAACGCACCTTCGGGCTGCTTGGAGATGATCTTCTGGTCGAGCAGCGCCTTGATCGTGCGGTCATAGGCGGCCTGGTCGAGGGCCGGATCGGTCGCGTCCACGAGCTTCGAGACCTCGCCCACCATGTAGCGCTGGTGCGCCAGCTCGGCGGCGCCGGTATCGTCCGAATCCACCACGATCTGTGCGGCTTCATCCGGGTTGTCGAGCGCGTACTGCCAGCCCTTCATCGAAGCCTTCACGAAGCGGGTATAGGCATCCACCTTGGCCGGATCCTGCAGCGTCGGCTCCATCACGTAGAGGCCGTCTTCCAGCAGGTCGTTGCCCATCTCGGTGTAGTTGAAGATGGTCAGGTTCTCCGGGCCATAGCCGGCATCGAGCGCCTGGCCGTACTCGTTGTAGGTCATCACCGAGATGCAGTCGGCCTGCTTCTGGATCATCGGCTGGATGTCGAAGCTCTGCTGCAGCACCTTCACGTCGCCGCCTTCGGCAGTCGACAGGCCTTCCTTGTTCATCCAGGCGAAGAACGGGTACTCGTTGCCGAAGAACCAGACGCCCAGCGTCTTGCCCTTGAAGTCGGCGACAGTGTTGATGTTGTTCTCCTTGGGGCAGATCAGCATCAGGCCCGAGCGCTTGAACGGCTGCGCGATGTTCACCAGCGGCACGCCCTTGTCGCGGGCCGCCGCGGCGCCGCCCATCCAGTCGACGATGATGTCGGCCCCACCGCCGGCAATTACCTGCTCGGGCGCTACGTTCGGGCCGCCGGGCAGGATGGTCACGTCGAGGTTTTCCTCGGTGTAGAACCCCTTCGCCTTGGCGACGATATAGCCGGCGAACTGCGCCTGGGTCACCCACTTGAGCTGCAGCGTCAGCTTGTCCTGAGCCATCGCTGCGGTCGCGGTAAGCGCCATCGCGCCCGCGGCCAGAGCCATCAGAAGCTTCTTCATTGTAGTTTCCCTTACCCCTGTTACGCCCAGCCACCACGGCCAGGCGGACGTCATGCCCGCCCACCTCTCATGGACGGATGCCAGAAGGTGACGGCCCTTTCGATGAGCGCGATCACCCCGTAGAAGGCAGAGCCCGCTATCGCCGCCACGGCGATCTCTGCCCAGACCAGGTCGATGTTCAGTTTCCCGACCTCGGTCGATATCCGGAACCCCATTCCCACGATGGGCGTCCCGAAAAATTCCGCTACGATTGCGCCGATCAACGCTAGAGTCGAGTTGATCTTCAGCGCGTTGAAAATGAACGGCGCCGCCGCCGGCAACCGCAGCTTCAACAGCGTTTCCCAGTAGTTGGCCGCATAGGTGCGCATCAGGTCGCGCTCGATGGCGGACGAGGCGTTGAGCCCCGCGACCGTGTTCACGAGCATGGGAAAGAACGTCATCGCCACTACGACGGCGGCCTTGGATGGCCAATCGAACCCGAACCACATCACCATGATCGGCGCGATGCCGATGATCGGCAGCGCCGAAACGAAGTTGCCGATCGGCAGCAGCCCGCGCTTGAGGAACGGCGAGCGGTCCACCAGGATGGCGACCACGAAGCCCGACCCGCAGCCGAGCGCGAAGCCCGCCAGCACCGCCTTGAACGTCTGCACGAAATCGGCTGCCAGCGTCGGCACCGATGCGGTGAGCCGCGCCCAGATCATGCTGGGGGCCGGCAGCAGCACCTGCGGCACGTTGGCGCCGCGGGTGACGATCTCCCAGGCAAACAGCAAGGCCAGGCCGAACACCACCGGGATCAGCACGCCCAGGCTCGAAGGCGCCTCGCCACGCCGGATTGCCTGTGCCAGCCGCTCCACGAATAGCCAGGCGAAGAGCCAGCAGGCCACCAGCCCCAGCCAGAACCAGAGGGGCTCTACCTCGAACAGCGGCAGCGCGTCGAGCAGCGCCCACGCGCCGCCAAGCGCAATAGCGCCGTCGATCCACGGCGAGATCGGGATGCGGACACGGGCGCCCACGGCCAGCCCCGCGGTCGCGAAGGCGAAGAACGGCAACGGCGCCCCGCCGGCCCAGCCCAGCACCAGCGCCAGCCCAGCGAACTGCGAAGCGGCGACGGCGAGGATCTGCTGCAGCCGGCTCATGCCCGCGCCCCCATCCGCCGGTTGGCGAGCTTCTCGCCCGCCCCCACCAGGATCACCAGCACGGCCGCCAGCGCTGCAGCAATGAACAGCGCCGCCCAAATCTGGATCGTCTGCCCGTTATACGAGCCGGTGAGCAGCCGGACGCCCAGCCCGCCGCCGGCATTGTTCGAGAGTTCGCCCACCACCGCGCCGATCAGCGAGATGGCGATGCCCACCTTCATCGAGGCGAAGAGGAACGGCACCGAGGCCGGCCACCGCAATTTCGAGAACACCTGCCAGGCCGAGGCATTGTAGGTGCGCATCAGGTCGAGCTGGATCGGCTCGGGCGTCCTGAGCCCCTTCACCATCCCGACCACCACCGGGAAGAAGCTCAGGTACATCGAGATCAGCGCCTTGGGCACCATGCCCGTGACGCCGACCGCCCCGAGCCCCACCACCACCATCGGCGCGATGGCGAGGATCGGCACCGTCTGGCTGGCAATGATCCACGGCATCAACGAGCGGTCCGACGCATCGTTGTGCACGATCACCACCGCCAGCCCCACGCCCAGCAGCGTGCCGAGCGCGAAGCCGAGCAGCGTCGCGCCCAGGGTGATGCTGGCGTGGAAGGCGAGCGAGCGCGGCGCCGTGATCGAGGCCCCGAACAGCCCGGTCCAGATCGCGCCCGCCACCTGGTGGGGCGCCGGCAATACCGGCTTGTCCTGCGCCCAGGTCTGGAGCGCGAATTCGGTGAGGTGCACGTCGGTCAGGTTCGCCCGGCCGTTCAGTGTCTGCTGCCAGGGCGCGTTCATCACCACGGCCATCGCGTACCAGAACACCACGATGACGGTGAGGACGGCCAGCACCGGCCCGACGCTGCCCCTCGTCATTTCGTGTACTTGATCCGCGTCTGCGTGGTGATGCGGGTGCCGCGATTGGTCTTCACCGACACCGTGACGTCACCGGTCCCCACCTCGCCATAGCCGCCCACCGTCGGCGCCAGCCCGGTCAGGTAGATCGAGCCGGCCTGCACGTTGCCGCGGAAGCATGGCGTGGAGACGCGTTCGGGCTTGCCCTTCGAATATTTCACCGTCACGTCGCAGGTCAGGCTCAGCGGCCCGGACTTGTCGGCGGCAAAGAACGTCAGCAG
>JAEYTN010000520.1 GCA_023433985.1 Pseudomonadota bacterium
TCTGTACCGAGCCATCTTGCGGGCGCTTGCGGCGGACCGCGCCCGCTTGTTGGCCGTCGCCACGGAGGCGATGACGCGGTTCTATGCTGAGCACTGGCGGGTCCGCCACAGCGAGCCCTCATCGCGGTGGGGGCAGTATGTGCCCGTGGCGAAGCCGCTCTCTGGCGGGGTCGGGGCCTACTGGGGCGTGGCGGAGTTTTTCGGGGCGCGTGACCGCCGCAAGCTGCAGGTGCAGAAATTCGGCCGGAGCGGTCGGTGGCGGTATCTGCCGCAGGACTTTCCCGACGCCCACGCATGGGAGTTGGCGGCGATAGCGCAGGCGGAGGATGTGCTGGAAGGGGTGCGGCAGCGCACGGACGTGCTGGGACGGCTGATGCGCTCCGTGAAAGCGGCGGCTAAACACGAGGGGCACTCCATCGAGGCCCTTCTGGCTGGGCTTGATCTGGGCAGCGACGACGACCCGGAGATCGTGCCGGAGGTGGTCGGGTCAGCGCCTTGAGCGCGCCCCCAGGCCCACGGCAAGGCGCCCGCACCACAGCCGTCCGTAGCGGATTCTTGCCGTCCCAGCCGTAAAAGATTTCCAGTCGGGAACGGCGCTTGCGTCCGCGGCGGATTGAGCGTGCAATCGGAAGGCACCGGACAATCGGCTATCGGAGGCCGCCAACATGACGACGCAACGGGAACTCGCGCAGTGGCAAGCGCTCTTTGAAGGCCTGGGTCTGGCGCGGTTCGGTGTCGGGTTGGAGCAGTTCCGGTCCGATCCGCACGGAGCGCTGGTGGTGGCCTCGCGGCATCCGTCCTGGCCGGAGTTTGCGCGCCGCCACATGGTGAGCGCGACCGAGTTGGCGAAGCCCTTCACCGACCCGCGCCGGGTCGCGCACGCGACGGCAGCGGACCGGGCGCGCGGGACGGCGCTGCACGCCGCGCACGACGCGATGGTGCGGCGTTACCAAAGCGCTTGAGCACGGGCGTTCTGGCTGGATGAGGGAGGCAAGACCATGTGGACTTTCGACGAACTCCGGGAGCGGGTCCGCCGCGAGCGCTGGATGGATCGCGAGCGCATGCCGAAGGAGCTGCGCACGGCACGGCTGCTGCTGTCGGAGGAGCCGCTGCGGACACTCGCCCCGATCCCCCTGGCGGGAACCCCGGACCAGGTCTACGTGACGGCGTGGGGCTATTTGGTCCCCGTGGAGACGAAGACGCGGCGCGTGCCGATTGTGCGCAAAAGCGACGTGGCCCAGATGGCGGTCTACGGAGTGCTGCTGGCCAACACGAAGGACCCTCGCCTGGAGTCCTACGAGGCGGCGTCGTACGGCTACCTCCGGCTGGTGTTGCCTGAAGGGGTGAGGTACGCCAAGATCGCGTTGGCGCCGGAGGAGACTGTTGCCAAGATGTGGCTGAACCACCACTGGTTTGGCGACATCGGGCCGCGGGCTGGCTTGGCGGCGCCCTGAGGGAGCGGGCTGTCGACTGCCTCCCGCCGCTCGAGGGAGATCGATCGTTGGGTTACGCGCTCGTGGGCCTGTCGCTGGTTTTCTTGATCACCGTGGTGCTGCTGGTGCACGAGGCCGGGCATTACGCGGTGGCGAAGCTGGTTGGCGCTCCGCTCGTGAGCGTGCGGATCGGCGTTGGTCCCCAGTTGTGGCGGTGGAGCGACGCCGACGGCGTCGAGTGGCGGGTCGGCGCGCTGCCGGTTATCGCGTGGGTTCGGCTCTGCGCGTCTGCGCGTGACACGCTTGCGCCAACACGGCGTCTGGCCATCGTCCTGGGCGGCCCGGTAGCGAGCGTCGTGTTTGGCGTATTCCTGCTGGCGGTGCACGGCGGGGCGCTTTCGGTGCTGGCGGGCGATACGGCGGGGGCGGGGGTCGGCGACGGCCTGCGAATGTCCTTCGCTGTCCTGGCGGGAATGGTTCTCGATTTTCTCGATCTGCTGGCCCGGGTGCTGACCGGGTCCGGCCTGGACGTTGTTCGTCCGGTTGTGGCGCCGGTGGCCGGCGGGTCGGGTGCGCTGCTGCTCGTTCTGATGGCCGGGGTGATGTCGCTGGGGGTTGGCGCGTTCAATCTGCTGCCGCTGCCGTGGTTTGACGGAGGTCAGGCTCTGGCGACGACTGTGGAGCTGGTAGCGGGTCGGCGGGTGGCGGCGGTTGTCGAGGAGGTCATGCTGTGGATCGCGCTGGTCGGCCTGTTCGTGGTCTTCGTTCTCTGGCCGGCGAGCCCTTGAGACGCCCGCTTGGGGCGGAGTTTGATCTCTCCCCCTTGGCCGGGTTTCCAGCGGCGGGTGGAGACTGGGTCTGGGTTGGGCGCGCAAAGGCGCCGGACCCCGGTCTTTCAAAATCAACGCCAGGGCGGTTTTTTTGGCCGCTGAGCAGGGTCTAGCGTAGAGGCGGTGGGGTTTGCCGCGCAAATACGGCCAAGCTCACGCAGGCCCGTTTTTTGGCCTTCTGCGAAGCCCGGCATCAACGCGGCCCCAGAAGGTTCAGAGTATCCAGCATCGCCTCCCCACGTAGCTCCGTCTTCAGCCGGTCCGTAGTCTTCCGCGCGTACCGATCAGCTGCGGGAGGCGAGGATGGGATCGACGGGGACGGGCTCGGGCGAATCGTTCTGGCGGGGTCACGTTGAGGCGTGGCGGGCGAGCGGCCAGAGCCGCGGCGACTACTGCGCGGCGCGAGGGCTGTCGCGCAAGACCTTCGGCTGGTGGGCATGGCGGTTCGATCGCGAGCCCCGGCCGGCGGAGACGGGAGGCCCGGTCGGGCGCTTCCTCCCGGTCGAGGTCGCCGCGATCGCGGCGGCCGCGGAGGAGCCGGACGTCGGCACGACGGCGGTGCCGGACGAGCGCATCGAGATTGCCTTGCCCGATGGCGTCGCGGTGCGGGTCGGGTCCGGCTTCGATGCCGCGGCGCTGCAGCGGGTCCTGCGGGTGCTCGGGCGATGATCGCCCCGCCACCGGGTGTGCGGGTGCTGGTGTGGTCGGAGCCGGTCGATTTCCGGGCCGGGATGGACCGGCTGGCCGCTCTGGTGCAGGTGACGCTGCGCAAGGATCCGTTCGCCGGCGACGTCTACGTCTTCCGCTCGCGCCGAAGTGACCGGGTGAAGCTTTTGGTCTGGGACGGCACGGGGCTGCTTCTCATTTCAAAGAGGCTTGAGCGGGGCCGTTTCTCCTGGCCGCCGGTGAGCGACGGCGTCGTGCGGCTGGCCCCCGTTCAGCTGTCCGTGCTGCTCGCCGGCCTGCCCTGGGAGCGCCTGCGCGTGCGCGAGATCGAACGGCCAAAGGCCGCCTGCTGAACAAAAAGTTCTAGTCCTGTCAGCATGATGCGAGTAAAATTGGGCCATGGCGCCCGACCTGTCCACGCTTCCAGAAGATCCGGATCAGCTTCGCGCCAAGCTGATGGAGATGATGGCCGCCAACAATGCTTTGCGCGAAGAGCGGGATCACTTCAAAGCCGCGTACGAAGAGGTCGATGCCGAACGCAGCCATCTGAAGGTGGCCTACGAAGAGGCGGAGACCGAACGCAATCACCTGAAGGTCGCCTACGAGGAGGCCGAGGCCGAACGCCAGCGGCTCGATGCCGTCCTTCAGCAGCTGCTGCGCCGGCAATCCGGGCCGAAATCCGAGCGCCTCGATCCCGAGCAGTTCCAGCTCGCCCTGGAAACCATCGAGCAGGATCAGGCCACCGCCGCGACCGCCGGCGAGGAGGCCGCGGCTGGACATGCGGAGGAAGCGCGGCGGCGCCGCCGGGCGCCGGCCCCGCGCACCCTGGGGCATCTGCCCGAGCACCTCCCGCACGACGAGATCCGCATCGAGCCCGCGGACACCCGCTGCCCGTGCTGCGGCGGGGCGATGCACGAGATCGCCGTCGAGACCACCAAGCGCCTGCACATCACGCCGATGAAGCTGCGCGTGCGGGCGATCGTGCGCCCCAAGTACGGCTGCCGGGCGTGCGCCGAGGCGGTGGTGCAGGCCCCGGCTCCCGCCAGCCTCATCCCCGGCGGCCTGCCCACCGAGGCGCTGCTCGCCCACATGGCGGTGACCAAGTACCAGGACGGGCAGCCGCTCTACCGCCAGTGCCAGATCTTCGCCCGCGATGGCGTCCGGCTCGATCGGCAGACCGCTTCGGACTGGATGGGCCGCGTGGCGTGGTGGCTGTCCCCGCTCTGGGAGCGCCTGCTCGCCGATGTCCAGGCCTCGCCCAAGCGGTTCGTCGACGACACCTACCTGCCGGTGCTGGACAAACGGACCGCGTCGGCGCAGGGGAAAAAGGCGACGCGCACCGGCTACCTGTGGGGCTTGGCCCGCGACGACGCCCCCTGGCAGGGCGAGCGGCCGCCGGCGGTGGCCTACGTCTACACCGAGGACCGCGTCTACGCCCGGGCGGCGGAGGTGCTGGCCGGCTACAGCGGCGTCCTCCGGGTCGACGGCTGGGGCGGCTTCAAGCGGCTGGTCGGCCGCGACGACGCGACCAGGGCCGACGTCGGCCCGGTGACGCTCGCCTACTGCTGGGTCCATGGCCGTCGGGACTTCTTTGACATCCACAAGGCCACCGGCTCGCCGGTGGCCGCGGAGGTGCTGCGCCGCATCGCCGAGCTCTACCGCATCGAGGAGACCATCCGCGGCCAACCGCCCGACGCGCGCACGGCGGTGCGCCAGGAGCAGAGCAAGCCGGTGGTGGACGCTCTGAAGGTCTATGTGGAGCAGCAGCTCGGCCGGGTGTCGGGCAAGATGCCGCTGGCCAAGGCGCTGCGCTACCTGCTGACCCACTGGGACGGCCTGGGCGTGTTCCTCGACGACGGCCGTGTGGAGATCGACTCGAACACGGTGGAGCGCCGGCATCGTGTCGTGGCCACCGTGCGCCGGAACAGCCTGTTCGCCGGCTCCGATGCTGGGGCGCGCTCCTGGGCCATCTTCACCTCCCTTATTCAGACCGCTCGCCTCAACGACGTCGATCCCGTCGCCTGGCTCACCGACGTGCTCGAACGCATGGCGTCGGGCGCGGTGAAGGCCAAGCAACTCGACCGTCTGCTGCCCTGGGGCTGGAAAGCCGAGCGTACCGCCACGGACATCGCGACCTGATCCATTCCGATGTCCGCGTCGCGCCCCCCATCCTCGCGCGACACACAGCGCCCCGCAACGTGGGGCGCCGATGACGCATACGCTTCGCTTCGCTGGTAGCTTCTCGGCGGGCCAGTTCCAGCTCAGCGGCTCCACGGTCACGCTGGTGGACGCCCCGCCCGCTACGGAACCGCCCACCACGACACCCCCGACGACGGAACCGCCGACCACCGTGGACAACCGCCCCTCCACCGCCATGCAGCGCATCGTGGACGGCGTGACGGAGGACGTGAAGGCCTTCGCCTACGAAGGCCCGGTCTCCACCCTGCAATGGACCTTCCTGGGCGATGCCCGCAGCGAGGTGCTGGGCGGGTCGGACGGCACCGACTTCATCAATCTGCTGGGCGGCGATGACGCCGCGTCGGGCGGGGCGGGCGACGACGTGCTGGATGGCGGGGCGGGCTCCAACTGGCTGATCGGCGGGCCGGGCCACGACACCTTCTTCGTGGATGCGCGCGGGGGCGCGGTCACCTGGTCCACCGTCACCGACCTGGAGCAGGGCGAGTGGGCCACGCTGTGGGGCTACAAGGAGGGCACCTCCACGCTGCGCTGGGAGGAGATGGGCGGCGCCGAGGGCTACAAGGGCGCCACCGTCCGCTGCGATATCGACGGCAACGGCACCATCGACGCCAGCATGACCTTCACCGGAAAGGCGGTGGGGGCGATGACCGTCACCACCGGCATGGCCGGCAGCGAGCCCTACATCGCCTTCATCACCCTGTAAGCCGGACCCTGCAAGTGGCCCCTGCAAGGTGGAAGGGCTCAGTTGCTCACCA
>JAEYTN010000536.1 GCA_023433985.1 Pseudomonadota bacterium
GGATTGGGGCCGAGTGGCTGCGCAAGACCGCGCGGCGCGAGCGAATTTCGGCATCGGTGCGGGCGGGACGGACTGAGGTGCCGCAAATCTCCACCGAGTTTGCCGCTATGAATCGCGATTGGCGCGGAGAAATGCGGCGCATTTACGACTTTCTCGATGTCGAGCTGACCTCGGACGTCGAGAGGCGAATGGGGCGCTACCTTGCCGCCGCGGAGAGGAGCGGGTTTCGCCGACACGTGTATCGGGCCGAAGATTTCGGCATCGATCCCGAGATCGTGCGAAAGGCCGTTGGGTGCTGAGCCCGCGCGTCCTATATGCGTTGCGTGACCTTTCTCGGCGGCCCCATCCTCCTGATCCTGACCATCCTGGCGATGGAGGGTGTCGCTTACGCCGCGCACCGCTGGATCATGCACGGGCCGGGCTGGTTCCTGCACAAGAGCCATCACCGGGAGCGTAACGGTCCGTTCGAAGCGAACGACCTTTACGCGCTGATCTTCGCGATCCCCTCGATCGTGCTGCTGTATGGCGGGGTGAACCTCGACTGGGGAAGCTGGGCCGTCTGGGTCGGAGCCGGCATCGCCGCTTACGGGGCGATCTATTTCGGGTTCCACGACGTGATCGTGCACCGGCGCCTCAAGCACCGTTACGTGCCGCGCTCGGCCTACATGAAGCGGATCGTGCAGGCCCACCGACTGCACCACGCGACCGAAGCGAAGGACGGGTCGGTCAGCTTCGGGTTCATCTGGGCGCCTCGCCCCGAAGCGCTCAAGGCGGAGCTGGCCCGACGTGGACACGCCGGGCTCAGAGCGCCGTCAGCGCGGCCGCGTCCAGAGGCCTGAGCGGCTCACGGCCGACGGCGGGGTCGACACCTCCCACGCGGCGGCGATCACGTGTCGTAGCTTTTCCGCTTTGGGGACCGTGGTGCGGCTGTCCCATGCCGCCGCGCCCCGCTCCGAGACTTTGACGGCAATGGCGCCATAGATGCGGGCGGCCGAGAGCACGGCCCAGCGGGAACGGAACGGCAGCCGCGCGGCTCCCACTCGGGCTGAGGACTGATAGGTCTGCACGTCGCGGCACAACCGCTGCGCCAGCGGCAGGAGACGCCCTCGGTTTGCCGAATCCATGTAGTCGGCCCGGGTGAGGCCGGCCTCGCCAAGCCAGTCCGCGGGCAAGTAGCAGCGCCCCATCGCGTGGTCGTCGCCGAGATCGCGAACAATGTTGGCAAGCTGAAATGCAAGCCCCAGGTCGGAGGCGCGATCGAGCGTCTCGTCGTCCTCCGGCGAAACGCCCATGATCACCGCCATGAGCCCACCGACGGCTCCCGCCACCTGGTAGCAATAGGACAGCAGATCGTCCTCGGTTTCCGGCCGCCAGCCCGCACAGTCACGGGCGAAGCCGGCGATGTGGTCATGGACGAACCGGGGCGGCAACCGGCACTCGGTGGCGACCATCCGCAGCGCGTCGAACGGCGGATCGTCGCAGCGCTCGCCCGCGAGCGCGCGCTCGGTTTGCTGCGTGATGTGAGCGAGCCGGCGTTCCGGGTCGGCGACCGCTTCGGCGTCGTAGCCCAGCGACTGGCCGTCGGCGAGATCGTCGCAGGCGCGGCACCAGGCATAGAGCAGCCAGGCGCGTTCGCGAGTGACCGGATCGAATAGGCGACTGGCGAAGCGGAACGACTTGGAACCTTGCTCAATCGTCGCCCGCGCATAGGCGACGAGCGCCTCGCGCTCAGCCGCCGAGGTCATCGACCATCAGCCCTGCGGTGGCCTTGGCGCTGCCGACCACGCCGGGAATGCCCGCCCCGGGGTGGGTGCCCGCGCCGACGAAGTAGAGGTTGCGCAGAACGTCGTCGCGGTTGTGGACACGGAAGTAGGCGCTTTGCGTCAGCAGCGGCTCGAGGCTGAAGGCCGAGCCCTTGTAGGCGCCGAGATCGTCGGCAAAGTCTTGGGGCGTGTAGTGGAACGACAGCTCCACCCGGTCCCGCAGGCCGGGCACCAGGCGCTGCTCGACGATCGAGAGGATGCGCTCGGCATAGGCCGGGCCTTCGACCGACCAGTCGACCGGCAGCTTGCCGAGGTGCGGCACCGGAGCGAGCGCGTAGAACGTCGAGCAGCCCGCTGGCGCCATCGAAGGATCGGTCGCGGTGGGATGGTGGATGTAGAGCGAGGGATCGTCGGCCAGACGGCCGCCGGCGTAGATGTCCGACAGCAGACCCTGGTAACGCGGGCCGAATAGGATCGTGTGGTGCGGCACGTCGGGACACTCGCCACGCACGCCGAAATGCACGACGAACAGTGAGGGCGAGTAGCGCTTTCTGCGCAGCGAGGCGGCGGCTTTGCTCCCGCGCGAATGGCGGCCGAGCAGCTCGTAGGTCCGCACGACATCGCCGTTCGAAGCCGCCGCGTCGAAATCGCCCTGCCAGCCGCTCGTGCAGGTAATGCCGGTAACCCGGGCGCTGCGCGCTTCGATCGAAGCGACAGGATCGCCGAGCCTGAGCGTTCCGCCGAGCCGCTGGAAGTGCCTGGCCATGCCTTCCACGAGCTGGTTGGTGCCGCCCTTGGCGAACCACACGC
>JAEYTN010000577.1 GCA_023433985.1 Pseudomonadota bacterium
GGGGCAGACCTTCGTGATCATCGCGGCGGGCATCGATCTCAGCGTTGGCTGGGTGATGAGCCTGAGCTCGGTGCTGTCGGCGCATGCCATCCGCGCCTCGTACAATGCGGGGGTGCCGCTGTTCTTCGCGGTGGTGCTCGGGTTTCTCGGCGGCGTCGGCGGGGCGAGCGCGGTTGGGCTGGTCAACGGGCTGATCATCGCCAAGCTCAAGGTGCCGGCCTTCATCGTGACGCTCGGGACCTCGTTCATCGTGCGCGGGTTGTCGCTGCTGTTCAGCGAGAACACGACGGTGATCGGGCTGCCCGAGGGGGTGCGCGACTACGGCAACGAGTCGCTGCTCTACTGGGTGCGCGGCGAGGGCGGCGGGTTCTACGTGCTCGACAAGCCGGACGTGACCGGGGCGCTGCTGCGCTCGATGGACCGCATCCTCGCCTGGCCGGTGGTGGTCACGGCGGTAGTGGTGCTGCTGTGCATGTTCATCCTGAAGCGGACGCAGTTCGGGCGGTACACCTACGCGATCGGCGGCAGCATGCAGGCGGCGCTGAGGACCGGCATTCCCGTCGACCGGCACATCATCAAGCTCTACATGCTGAGCTCCGCGACCGCAGGCGTTGCGGGAGTGCTCTCGACGCTGCGGTTCACGGCTGGATCGGCGGTGATCGGCGACCCGCTGCTGCTGAGTTCGATCGCGGCGGTGATCATCGGCGGGGTGAGCCTGTTCGGCGGGGCGGGATCGATCGTCGGCACGGTGATCGGGGCACTGATCATCGCGGTGCTGACAACCGGGCTGGTGATGCTGAACGTGGATGCATTCTGGCAGTTCATCGTGGTGGGTGCGGTGGTGATCATCGCGGTGCTGATCGACCAGTCGCGCGACCTGATCCTCGGACGGCGCGGGAGGGGCACGTGAGCGAGCCGGTGCTTTCCATCCGCCGGCTGACGAAACGCTTCGGCGGGCTCGTGGCGGTGAACGACGTGAGCCTCGACATCCATCCGGGCGAGGTGGTGGCGCTGCTCGGAGACAACGGCGCGGGCAAGTCGACGCTGATCAAGTGCGTTTCAGGCGTGCACCGGGCCGACGAGGGCGAAATCCGCTTCGAGGGGAAGCCGGTGAGCTTCGCGCGGCCGATCGATGCGCGGGGCGCCGGGATCGAGACGATCTACCAGGACCTGGCGCTCGCCAACAATCTCGATGTGCCCTCGAACATCTTCCTCGGGCGGGAGATCAAGAACCGCTACCTCGGCGGGCTGGTTTCGACGCTCGACGACAGGCAGATGCTCAAGGAAGCCGAGCAGAGCCTTGCGACGCTCGACATCGTGTTCCCCACCATGACGCAGCCGATCGAGAGTCTTTCGGGCGGGCAGCGGCAGGCCGTGGCGATTGCGCGCGCCATCTACTGGAAGGCGCGGCTGATGATCATGGACGAGCCGACCAACAATCTCGGCGTGCCCGAGCAGCACAAGGTGCTCGAGCTGATCCGGCGGCTGCGGGACAGCGGCGTGCCGGTGGTGCTGATCACGCACACGATGCCCGACGTGTTCGCGGTGGCCGACCGCGTTGTGGTGATGCATCGCGGGCGAAAGGTCACGGAGAAACCGGCGAGCGCGACGGACGCTGCGGAGTTGGTGCAGTACATGGTCGGCGCACTCGATGATGGCCGACCTGCTGCCTAGTTGTTCATCCGGTTATTCACTGCAATGGCAGCCAACCTGCCATAGGACTTTCTTGTGCAAGAAAGTTGGCAGTAGCCGGAAATATATCCTCCACATATACTGCCCTCCATGCGGGAGGGCACATCATGGCTACCGCGAAAGTGACGTCGGCAGGGTGGACCGACGTCGAAGCAGAGGCACTGACACTTTGTGAGCCTTTCATCCTCAAGGGCGCGCCCTCCATCGAACGCGTCCTGAAGGCTAGCGCCCACTATCTCAGCCTCGACACGGCAACCTCCCGGCTACTGCTTGGGCCTGCGGCTCTGCTCCGCGGGTATGTTTCCGTTGGCCTCACCGACAGTTCGGTGTTCGAGCACGGGGATACGACGACGTGGCTCGTCGAGTGGCTCAAGACATCGCGGACGTCGATCGCGGAGCCCAGCCGCGCGCAGCAGGACGCGATCCTTGAAAGCTGTCAGAACGGATGGCCCGTCGCATTCGAGCCGGGCACAGGCGACACGTTCGAAGTCGCGGTGGAGTATGCCCGCCGGACCACCGAAGCCAGGCAGACTGCCTCGGCGCGGCATGTGTTCGCTGCCTTGCTCAACCACCCCATCTTCGCGACGCGGCTTGGCGAGGTCGTGGGCGTCACGCCACCGCTGGACATAGCCGACCTTCGGCGCTTCTTCCTCGCCAAGATCAAGATCAGCCCCGCTTCGGACGAACGGGCGCGGCTAGACGAATGGGACGCGATCGTGCTCGGTCGGCTGCTGCGCCTGCGGCGGATACAAGAAGACTGGCAAGGCCATACATGACGACCTGGTCGAGCGCGTGACAGCGCACGTGAGCAAGCTGGCGCTGGAGGCGGCGGCCGCGTCCAAAGCGGAGAAAGAGGGGCAGGCCGAACTCGAGGACGCGCAGCAGGCCCGCAACAAGGCAGCCACCGAGGCAGCAGAGGCCAGGAACCCAACGCCACAGGTCGTGCTGGATGCGATCATCCACGCGTACGAGACGCACAAGGGTGACCTCGAGGAACTGGGGATCAAGACCAACGTGACGGCTCCCGAGGCGACCATCGACGAGTTCGTCAAGCTGGCGCGCAGTCTGCGGGACAGTGGAGGGCAGTGGCGGGCGCTGGGCGCTACGGTGAAGGCCCGCAAATGGCGCGGCGGCTTGCTGGCGCTGTCGCTTCTGCTGGCGGTGGTGTGCGTCGTGGGCATTTTCTGGTTCGCTCCGGCGGCGGTGGCGGCCTTCCTCGCCGCGCTCGCTGCGGCGACCGCTGCCGTGGCGCCGGGGTTGAAGGCCATCAACGCCGTCCTGAGAGCAACCTCATCGTTCAGCGCCGAGCTCAGCGGTTTGACGATGACAAGCAGAAGAAATTCCTCGAGTCCGAGGCCAGGCTCGAGGCCGCTTCCAAGGAGATGGATGCGCGCCGGGAGGCTGCGCGGCGGGCCGACGCAGCGCTTGCGCGTTATCGGGACAAGGCGGCGACCAAGAATCCGCTCCGGCTCTTACGATACGTGCTCGAGGACGCCCCCGAGGCCAAGGCCGTGGCCGAGGAGCTGGGACTCATCAGCCGAGCCCGGCGGCTGTTCCAGGAGGTCGACGAAATTGCCCGGGTCGAACGGAGCAAGATGCTCGGCATGCCTGTCACCGACGCGGATCGGAGCGAGGCAGCGTTGCCCGACATCGACGTACCCGACCGGATCGTTCTGTACATCGATGATCTCGACCGCTGCACCCGGGAGCAGGTCTATGCGGTGCTGCAGGCGGTGCATCTGCTGCTGGCGTTCGACATCTTCGTCGTCGTCGTCGGGGTCGATCTTCGCTGGGTGGAGGGTGCGATTGCGGAGCACTTCCGATCGGTCGACGGAGAGGACGATGCGAAAGCGCGCGGCAAGCGTGCGGTCGACTATCTCGAAAAGATCTTCCAGGTGCCGTTCTGGCTGCCGAAGCTAACGGTTTCGTCGGGTACGACCGAAAGCGGGTTCAGCAAGTATGTGCAGGGCCTGATCGGGAGCGAGGTGAAACGGAAGACCTCGACCATGGGCGGAGGGAACGCTGCTGGAGCGCAACAGACGCTGGCCAGCGGAGAGGTAACGGTGGGCGCAATTGGCGGCGCCAAAGAGGCGCCCAGCGACCACGCTTCGAACGGACCTGCGGCGAGGATCGAGGCAGTCGAGTTTGAAACCAAGGAGGCCGAGTTCCTGAAGAGCTCGGCCCTCGGTGCGGTAGCCAACAAGACGCCGCGCGCGGTCAAGCGCCTCGTCAACATCTACCGCCTGATACGCACCAAGATGAGCACTGACGAACGAAACGACCTACTGGGATTGAAGGGCAAGGCACCGCTCTACCCGGTCGCCGCTGCGATGGCGGCGATCGAGGTGGGACAGCCGATAGAGATCAAAGAGGCAGTACAGCTGCTGCTCGCGCCGTCTCAAACGTTGGACGAAGGCAAGAGCTTCGCGACCGCGGTGACATCGGCGCGGGACACGAAGTCTTCGATCATTCCCGAGGAGGTCGAGAAGCTTCTTACCGCCGTCGATACGGCGCGCGGGACAAGGCGCCCCGCCACGCCGGCAGACTACAGACGCGCCGCCGAACTGGTCGGACGATTCTCCTTCGCCCACCCCGAAGCCGTATCGGAGTAGGACCGGTCGTCGTTGCACCCCCGCCCCCGAAACAACAAGGCCCGCGTAGTCGCGGGCCTCCTTGTTATTCGTCACGGTACACCTTTTCGCGGCGCTCGTGCATTTCCTGGGCTTCCAGGGAGAGCGTGGCGATGGGTCGGGCATCGAGGCGGGCGATGCCGATGGGATCGCCGGTTTCCTCGCAGTAGCCGTAGGTGCCGTCCTCGATCCGCTTCAGCGCCGCGTCGATCTTGGAGATCAGCTTGCGTTGCCGGTCGCGGGTACGAAGCTCGAGGGCCCGGTCGCTTTCGGACGAGGCCCGATCGGCCATGTCCGGATGGTTCTGGCTTTCCTCCTGGAGGTTCTCCAGGGTTTCGCGGCTTTCGCGAAGGATCTCGTCCTTCCACCGTTCGAGCTTCTGGCGGAAATACTCCCGCTGCCGCGGGTTCATAAACGGCTCGTCTTCTGTCGGCCGGTAGTCAAGAACTTCAGTAGACATTCTGACTCGATTCCAAAACGCCCCTAATGGCGGGGCTTATAGTCAGCAACCCGTACGCGGGCAAGCGTTGAAAACCTTGGTGATTAACACGTGAGTGAGGTTGCGGCCGAGTGTGTCAGGCCGGGTACAGCCCGTGCTTGGCGAGCTCGACCCGGGCGCGGAGCTCTATGTCGTCGAGCAGGGCCTCGAGGCGTGGGTCGGCTTTCTCGCGCGCCTGCCCAAGCACTGCCATGAGCTGGTTGAGGCGGCTTTCCGAGACGCGGCCACTCAGGAGGTCGGCTTTCATCTCGTCGAGCGTGTCGAGAAGCTGGGTGCCGCGGCGGACCAACTTCTTCTTGCGCAGCAATGGGTCCTCGACCGCCTGCAGGGCAAGGAGCGCATCGAGCGAGGTGGCGGGCGCGACAGTGGCGGCGGGCCGGCTCTCGGCCGCGGCAGAGCCATCGTTGACGTAGAAGGGCGAAGCGGACGAACGCGCGGTGGCCGTGCGACCACCGAGATTGCCTATCCGCGCATTGCCGTCGATCCGCACCGGACTCAACCTCGTCGCCCCATGGCCGGCAAAATCTGCCGCGACCGGTTAAGCAAAGGTTAATTTGCCCGGCAGGAAGTGCCTGGCTGGCACAACAGCACCCTGCCCGGTGCAATCTAGCCAAGCAATTTCAACGAGTTGGATGCCACGCCCAAAGTTGGCACGGAATTCGCAACGAGGGGTTCGTCAAGGTGCGTGGGGACGTGCCGACACCTCGGGGACTACGAATGCGTGGATTGAACCTCAGGAGCGTGCTGGCGGGGCTGATGGCCCTGGCGCTGCTCGTCCAGCCAATGCCGGCGCAGGCCGTGTCGGCGCGGATCAAGGACATCGTCAATATCGAGGGCGTGCGCGACAACCAGCTGATCGGCTACGGCCTGGTGGTCGGCTTGAACGGCACGGGCGACAGCCTCAACAACTCGCCTTTCACCAAGCAGAGCCTGCAGGCGATGCTGGAGCGGCTCGGGGTCAACACCCGGGGCGAGAACATGCGTACGGGCAACGTGGCCGCGGTGATGGTAACGGCGAACCTGCCGGCGTTCTCGACGCAGGGCTCGCGGCTCGATGTGAATGTCGCTTCGCTTGGCGATGCCTCGAGCCTGCAGGGCGGTACGCTGCTGGTGACGCCGCTGCTCGGCGCGGACGGCGAGGTCTATGCGATCGCGCAGGGTTCGGTGACCATCAACGGCTTCTCAGCCCAGGGCGATGCGGCCTCGATCGTTTCGGGCGTGCCGACGACCGGGCGGATCTCGGCGGGCGGCTTGATCGAGCGTGAGATCGGCTTCGTGCTCGGGGCACAGCGGACCCTGCGGCTGGCGCTCAGGAATCCCGACTTCACCACCTCGCGGCGCATTGCGCTCGCCATCAACGATTTCATCGGCGTGCCGTGCGCGACGCCGGAGGACCAGGCAACGATCCGCATCAACCTGCCCCGCCACTTCAACGGCAACCTCGTCGACCTCATCACCGACATCGAGCAGCTGGTGGTGGAGACCGACCTGCCAGCCAAGATAGTGATCGACGAGAATTCCGGCATCATCGTCATGGGCAAGGACGTTCGGGTTTCGACAGTGGCGGTGGCCCAGTCGAACCTGACGGTGACCATCGCCGAAAGCCCCACAGTGGTGCAGCCGCTGCCCTTCAGCGATGGCGAGACGGCGGTGGAGCCGCGCACGGACCTGACCGTGGACGAGCGGAACTCGGACCTGGCGCTGGTTACCGAGTCGGTGTCGATCCAGGAACTCGTGGATGGGCTCAATGCACTGGGCATCAGCCCGCGCGACCTGATTGCGATCCTGCAGGCCATCAAGGCCTCAGGCGCGCTGCAGGCCGACATCGAGGTCATGTGATGAGCACGATCCCGCTGCTCAAGATGGATCCGTCGGCCCCCGGCT
>JAEYTN010000608.1 GCA_023433985.1 Pseudomonadota bacterium
GTATCGACAATCCCGGCTATCACGCCTTCTTCGAGGCGCTGGTCGAAGGGCGGCTGAAACTGGGGCAGACGCTGAAGCAGGAGGAGCTCGGCGCCGTGCTCGGACTGTCGCTTTCGCCCATGCGCGAGACCACCACCCTGCTCGAGGCCGAGGGCATGATCACGGTTCGCCGCAAGGTCGGCATCACCATCTTCTACCCGGACATGAAGTTCGTCGGGAACACGTTCCAGTTCCGCGGCCTCCTCGAAAAGGAGGGGCTGAGGAAGTTCGCCTCCACCATGCCGGCGGACTGGACCCGCATCATGCGCTCCGAGCACGAGCGGATGGTGGACTTCGTCCGCGAGGTCAACGACCTGACGGTCTACCGCATCCCGGTAAAGGAGCTGGAGCGCCGCTTCCACGAGAGCTTCATCGGCGCCTATGCCAACGAGCAGCTCGGCATGACCTACGCGCGGCTCCTGCAGAAGATGTACCTGATCCGGCTGCACAACCTCGACGCCGTCGGGCCCATCCACACCATCACCTCGATGCGCGAGCACCTCGCCATCATCGACAGCCTCGAGGCCGGCGACGCCGAGGGCGCCATCGACGCCCTCGACCGTCACCTCAAGGGCGTCCTCCACCGCACTCTGACCTACTGATCGGAGCGGCACGGAAGGGAGCGTCGCCAGTACGCCTCCTCCCCCTCGGCGGGGGGAGGATGGCGTCGCTAGGCGCACCGCGCCGTAGCAGAGCTGAGGAGTGGGCGCCTCCGCCCCTCAATACGTCCTGAGACCGTTCACCATCAGCCGCACCGAATAAAGCGACGTCGTCCCGCAGATATAGAGGATGTTCCGCTTGGGCCCGCCGAAGCAGACATTGGCCACCACCTCGGGCACCTTCACCTTGCCGATCAGCGTGCCGTCGGGATCGTAGCAGTGCACCCCGTCCGCCGCGCTGGTCCAGATGCGCCCGGCCGTGTCGAGCCGGAAGCCGTCGAACAGCCCCGCCGTGCACACCGCGAACTCCCGCCCGCCCGAGAGCGTCCCGTCGGCCCCCACGTCGAACACCCGGATGTGCCGCGCATGCGCCGCGCCATGGGTGGCGCCCGTGTCGGCGACATAGAGCAGCGTCTCGTCGGGCGAAAAGGCGAGCCCGTTGGGCCGCACCATGTCGGTGATCGCCGCTTCGACCGCGCCCGACTTCGGGTCCACTCGGTACACGTTGCAGGCGCCGATCTCGCTCTCTGCCTTGTTGCCCTCGTAGTCGCTGTCGATGCCGTAGCTGGGGTCGGTGAACCAGATCGAGTCGTCGGATTTCACCACCACGTCGTTGGGCGAGTTGAGCCGCTTGCCCTGGTAGCGGTCGGCGACGGTCACCACCGTGCCGTCATGCTCGGTGCGGCTGACGCGCCTGCCGCCATGCTCGCACGAGACCAGCCGGCCCTGCCGGTCGACCGTGTGGCCGTTGGTATTGCCGGCCGGCGCACGGAAAACGCTCACCGAGCCGTCCGTCTCGTCGTAGCGCATCATCCGGTCGTTCGGGATGTCCGACCACACCAGATACTTTCCCGCCGCAAAATAGGCCGGCCCCTCGGCCCAGCGGCAGCCGGTATAGAGCTTCTCGACATGCCCATTGCCGCTGAACAGCCGCCCGAACCGCGGATCGAGCACTTCGTAGTAGTCGCTGGTGGCCATCCCCCACTCCCCTTTTTCCTTTGCGCCGCCGGTGCACCGGCTTGCAGGCGCGCGAGATCAACATGATCGCGACACGGTTGGGAAGCCCTCCCGCATTTCGGTGAGGGTCGACCCTGCGGCAAAGAATGTACGAAAACGATATAGTTCGTGTACGGTCAGTCGTTGACTCCGCTCAAAACCCGTGCAAGCGTTGGAGAAACAAGGAAAAACCGGGCGCTTCGGGAGCAGCGTTCTGGGCGGAGGAAAAAGGCTGGGCCAGCCGAGGCAGGCTCTTCTAGCGATTTTTGCCGTGCACTCAGGCAGTTGACTGCCGCGTTGCCGCCGCGCTTGGAGCGAAGGCAGCAACGCCGGCGCGTCGGGGCGACCGGCGGAACCGCTCTGGCATGGGGCATTTGGAACAACGTGCCGGCACAGCCGGCCAACGGAGGACACGGGCGAAGGCCTGTGAGCGAAGGGCTGCACGAATGGTGCGCCCTTCATCAAAGTGATGGCGGCTCGGCGGGCATTCGCCTGACGATCTTGGGGGCAAGGGATGGTCCTCCCTCCTACCGCGCCGGCACCACGAACGAACCATGTGACATGGGAGGAAATGTCTGATGAAGAGTTTGAAACTGGCCGCAGCCGCCGTCATGGCGATCGCGGCCTTCGCGGCGCCGGCAGTCGGCATCGCGCAGGACGCGGCGGTGCCGGCGAGTGACATCGTCCCCGCCAGCCCGCTGCCCGACGTGCCTCGCAACGCCACTGTCCAGCTTGGCTGGGGCGTCGCGGGCGGCACGTCCATCGGCACCACCAACCCCTGGGTTCTCCCGGGCTACACCCATCAGGAAGGCAACAACCTGATGTGGGAGCCGCTGATGTACTTCGCGATCTACAAGAACGAGTACATCCCGTGGCTGGCCGACTCGATGGAGTACACCGACGACACCTTCACGTCGCTAGTGATCAAGCTGAACAAGGATGCCAAGTGGTCTGACGGCACCCCCGTCACCTCCAAGGACGTCGCTTACACCTTCGAAGGCCAGGTCAAGTACGAGACCCTGCCCTACCACGCGCAGTTCGCCGACCAGGTCGAGAGCATCACGGCCGACGACGACCTCACCGTGACGGTGAAGTTCAAGCAGGCGTCGCCGCGCTTCAAGTTCGAAGTGCTGACCGAGAAGTTCGATACCGGTATCCCGATCGTTCCCGCCGACTACCTGACGGCCCAGGCCGATCCGACCAAGGCTCCGGGCCGCGACGAGATCCCGCACTCGGGTCCGTACGACATCGTCGCCTGGAACGTGAACCAGAAGATCTTCGACCTGCGCGAAGACTGGTGGGCAGTGACCGCCGGCCGCATCGAGCAGCCGAAGGTGCAGCGCGTCGTGGTTGTGAACATCCTCAACCAGCCGATCGACACCGTGGCCCAGCGTATCGTCAACAA
>JAEYTN010000005.1 GCA_023433985.1 Pseudomonadota bacterium
GTCCAACGTGGCGCCCCGCCTGTGTGCGTCGTTCCAGAACGCCTGCCAGCAGGGCAACTACGCCGAAGCGCTGGCGCTGCAGGACAAGCTCGTCTACCTGCACAAGAACCTGTTCCTCGAGAACAATCCGGGCGGCGTGAAATATGCCGCGTCCCGCCTCGGCCTTTGCAGCAACGAGTTTCGGCTGCCGCTGGTGCCGATCTCGAAGGCCAACGAGCAGGCGATCGATTTCGCCATGTCGCACGCGGGGCTGCTGCCGAACTGACGGCGCGCGCCCGGCAAGATCGGAAACGGTTTTGCGGTTCGGGCGCGCGACCTCTATATAGCCCCCATGGCCAAGGCACCCAACAAGCCCGCAACGATTTCGACCGGTCCGGTGGCGGAGAACCGCCGGGCGCGGTTCGACTATGAGATCCTCGATACGCTCGAGGCCGGCATCGTCTTGACGGGCACCGAGGTGAAGTCGCTGCGGCAGGGCAAGGCGCAGATCACCGAGAGCTATGCCAGTCCCGAGCGCGGCGAACTGTGGCTGATCAATGCCCACATCCCCGAATACCTGCAGGCGAACCGCTTCAACCACGAGGAGAAGCGGCCGCGTAAGCTCCTCGTCAACAAGAAGCAGCTGGCGAAGCTGAGCCAGGATGTCGAGCGCGCCGGCAACACCATCGTGCCCCTGAAGCTCTACTTCAACGAGCAGGGCAGGGCGAAACTGCTGATCGGTGTCGGCAAGGGCAAGAAGAGCTACGACAAGCGCGAAACCGAGAAGAATCGCGACTGGAACCGCGAGAAGTCGCGCCTGCTCAAGCACGGCTGACGCCGGTCCGCCACGGTCACTGCCGAAAGTCTGACGGACGTACCTCGCCCCTTGCTGGACATGCGCGAACGGGGCGGGTTAGGTAGCGCTCCAATCAGAAAAGGGGAGCGTCAGGTGGCTAGTCCGATCGTGCCGAACGAGGGTGTTCTGCTGGGACGTGCACGGGTTCCGGGCTTTGCCTGTCCCCGCATCGTGACGGTTCGAGGCGACGAGGTCGTCGACATCACCGCCAAGGCTGCTCCCACCTCGCGCGACATTGCCGAACTCGACGATCCGGCCGGCTACGTGGCGGGTGCCGCCGGCGCGCCGGTCGGCAAGCTGGATGCCATCCTCCAGAATTCCTGGGCGGCGAAGACCGATGTGGCCCAGCCCTCGCTGCTTTCCCCTATCGACCTGCAAGCGGTGAAGGCCGCGGGCGTGACCTTCGTCGTCTCGCTGCTGGAGCGCGTCATCGAGGAGCAGGCGCGGGGCGACAAGGCCAAGGCCGACGAACTGCGCCGCGACATCCTCGACCTCATCGGCACGGACCTGAGCCAGCTCGTGCCGGGCTCCGACGCGGCGATGCAGGTCAAGCAGACGCTGATCTCGCGCGGCGTCTGGAGCCAGTATCTCGAGGTGGGCATCGGCCCCGACGCGGAAATCTTCACCAAGTGCCAGCCCATGGCCTCGGTGGGCTACGGTGCCGATGTCGGCATCCTGCCGATTTCGGAGTGGAACAACCCCGAGCCCGAAGTCGCGATGGTGGTGAACTCGAAGGGTACCATTGTCGGCGCTACGCTCGGCAACGACGTGAACCTCCGCGACGTCGAGGGTCGCTCGGCCCTGCTGCTCGGCAAGGCCAAGGACAACAATGCCTCCGCCTCGCTCGGACCCTTCATTCGCCTGTTCGACGGCACCTTCACCATCGACACGGTGAAGCAGTCCGACATCGCGCTGACCGTCACCGGCGAAGACGGCTTCGAGCTGACCGGCATTTCCAACATGAGCCAGATCTCGCGCTCGCCGGAATCGCTGGTCGCCTCGGCCATCGGCCGCCACCATCAGTATCCGGACGGCTTCGTGCTCTACCTCGGCACCATGTTCGCCCCGGTGAAGGATCGCGGCGGCGCCGGCAAGGGCTTCACCCACAAACCCGGCGACATCGTCTCGATTTCCACCGCCGCGCTCGGCACCCTCTCCAACACCGTCCGCCTCGCCACCGAAGCCGCCCCCTGGACCTACGGCACCAGCCACCTCCTCCGCGACCTGGCCAAGGCCGGGCTCTTGTAAGCGCGGTGGCCACCACCAAGGTCAAGGAGATACTGGCGATGCTGGAAGCCGATGGCTGGTATCTGGTGACGATCCGCGGTAGCCATCGCCAGTTCAAGCACGCTGCCAAGTCCGGCCGAGTTACCCTCGCGGGCAAGCCGAGCGACGACGTCGCGCCGGGGACTCTGAACAGCATCCTCAAGCAGGCCGGCCTGAAGGAAACACGCTGATGCGCTACGCAGTTGTTATCGAACGCGCCAACCAGAACTACTCGGCCTACGTGCCCGATCTGCCCGGCTGCATTGCGACCGGCGCGACGGTTGCCGAGGTCGAGGAGGAAATCGGAGAGGCCATTCGGCTGCACGTCGAAGGCCTGCGCGAGGATGGATTGGTGGTGCCCGAGCCGAGCGCCATCGCCGAATACATTGAGGCATAGGAAACGATCATGACCGAACTGCACCAGAACCTCATCAACGGCGAGTGGGTCGGCGCTGATGCGTCGGAGAACATCAACCCGTCCAACACCAACGAAGTGATCGGGCTTTACGCGCGGGCCACCCAGCAGGACACGCTGGATGCCATCGCGGCGGCCAAGGCGGCGTTCCCGGCCTGGTCGCGCTCGGGCATCCTGCAGCGCTGGGAAATCCTCTCCAAGACCGCGCACGAAATCTTCGCCCGCAAGGCGGAGCTCGGTGAGCTTCTGAGCCGCGAGGAGGGCAAGACCCTGGCCGAGGGCATCGGCGAGGTCACCCGCGCCGGCCAGATATTCGAGTTCTTCGCCGGCGAAGCGCTTCGGCTTTCGGGCGAGAGCGTGCCTTCCGTCCGCCCGGGTGTCGGTGTTGAGATGACGCGCGAGCCGATGGGTGTCGTCGGCATCATCACGCCGTGGAACTTCCCCATCGCCATTCCGGCCTGGAAGATCGCGCCGGCGCTCTGCTACGGCAACACCGTAGTGTTCAAGCCTGCCGACCTCGTGCCCGGCTGCTCGTGGGCCATCGTCGATATCCTGCATCGCAATGGCCTGCCCAAGGGCGTGCTGAATCTGGTGATGGGCCGCGGCTCGGTCGTCGGCCAGGCCATGCTCGACAGCAAGGACATCGTCGCCCAGACCTTCACCGGGTCGGTGAACACCGGGCGGCGCGTGGCGGAATCCAGCGTCAAGTACATGCGCAAGTTCCAGCTCGAAATGGGCGGCAAGAACCCCACCATCGTGCTCGACGACGCCGACCTGAAGGTCGCGGTGGAGTCGACGGCGCAGAGCGCCTTCTACTCGACCGGCCAGCGCTGCACCGCCTCCTCGCGCCTCATCGTGACCGAGGGCATCCACGACCAGTTCGTTGCGGCGCTCACCGAGCGCATCCGCAACCTCAAGGTCGGCGACGCCATCGCCAAGGACACCGAGATCGGCCCCGTGGTCGATCCGAGCCAGCTGAAGCAGGACACCGACTACATCGAGATCGGCAAGAACGAAGGCGCCAACCTCGTCGTCGGCGGTGACCTGGTGCAGCGCGACAACCCGGGCTACTTCCTGCAGCCGGCGCTCTTCACCGAAGCGACCAACCAGATGCGCATCGCCCGGGAGGAAATCTTCGGGCCGGTAGCCGCGGTGATCCGCGTGAAGGACTACGAGGAGGCCCTGGCGGTAGCGAACGACACCGAATTCGGCCTCTCCGCCGGCATCGTCACCACCTCGCTCAAGTACGCCACGCACTTCAAGCGCAACTCGGAAGCCGGCATGGTGATGGTCAACGTGCCGACCGCCGGCGTCGATTTCCACGTGCCATTTGGCGGCCGCAAGGGCTCGAGCTACGGCCCGCGCGAGCAGGGCAAGTACGCCCAGGAATTCTTCACCCAGGTGAAGACCGCCTACACCGCCGCCGGCTGATCCCGCCGGGCGCTGAACATTACCGGCCGCGGGACAATGCACCGGCGGCCGGTAACCTTTCCTAACCGCCTCGAAGTTAACCTGCCGGACTTCCTGCGGCCGCGGCCGCCTGCGCTTGGGACAGCGGAATGGATGCGGCCGTCCAGGGACTGATCGCCAACCTGGCCATGGTAGGGGTGTTCGCCTCGCTATGGACCTTCCTGGGCGATGCCGCCGATCACCTGCCGCGCTGGGGTCGTCAACTGGCGCTTGGCCTCGTGATGGGACTGGGGGCCGTCGCGATGATGTCCGTGCCCGTGGTGATCAGTCCTGGCCTGTTCCTCGATCTTCGCGTATCGCTGCTTGCGCAGGCCGCGCTTTTCGGCGGCCCCTTTGGCGCCCTTGCGGGTGTCCTCGTGGCGTCGTCCTACCGGGTGTTCCTCGGCGGTCCCGGCCTTGTCCCCGGGCTCGCCATCATCGCGCTTGGCGCGTTGATGGGGCTGGGTGTTCACGCCCTCACCCGCGGCCAGCCGCGGCAGCGGCTCGATGTCTTGCTCCTCGCGGGCGGCGCGTCGTTCGTGAGCTTCGTCAGCCTTCTGCTGATCCCCGGCGGCATGATCGAGGCGGCGCTGCCCAACCTGATCGTCGCGGTCCCCAGCATCGCCTTCCTCGCCACTCTGCTCGCCGGCCTTGCCATTCTTTCCGATGACCGCCGCCGCCGCACGGAGCGGCTGAACCAGACCTTCCGTCAGGTGATCGAAACGCTGCCCGAATCCCTCAACGTCAAGGACCCGGACGGCCGCTTCATCATCGCCAATGCCGCCACGGCTCGCCTGATGCGCGCCCCTAACGCCGAGGCGCTGCTCGGCAAGACCGACGCCGAATTCTTTCCCGCCGAGATCGCGGCACAGTTTCGCGCCGACGAGGAGAATGTGCTGCGCGACGGGCCGCGCGAACTCGAGCAACGGCTGGCCTTCGGCGACGGCACGGAACTGTGGCTCTCGACGCTGAAAACCCCGCTGAAGGATGCCAAGGGCCAACCCTTCGCGCTGGTCACTCACAACCGCGACTTCACGGCGCGAAAGCATCTCGAGCAGGAACTCGAGCGGGCCCGCGCGCAGCTCGAGGGTGCGATGTCCGGGATGGCCGACGCCCTGATCGCCTTCGACCGCAACGCCACGATCGTCTTCTGCAACGAACAGTACCGCAAGCTCTTCCCGCTGACTGCCGATGTCCGCGTCCCTGGCATGAACCTGCGCGACGTGCTTCGCATCGCCTATGAGCGGGGCGAAGAGGCCGGTATGGAGCCCGACGAGGTCGAACCCTGGATCGAGCGCGCCGTCACCGGCCTCCGCGACGAGAACGACCGTGAAATCCACCTCGCCGATGGCCGCTGGCTGCATGCCCGCATCCGGACGCTGAGCGATGGCACCTCGCTGAGCGTGATCTCCGACGTGACGAGCATCAAGCAGGCCGAAGAAGCGCTCTCGGAGATGAACAAGCACCTGAAGCTGCTGGCCGCCACCGATGCGCTCACCGGGCTGAAGAACCGCCGCACCTTCGATGAGCAGTTCGGCAAGGAATTCTCTCGTGCTTCCCGTCACCACCATCCACTCAGCGTGCTCATGGTCGACGTCGACTTCTTCAAGTCGTTCAACGACACCTTCGGCCACCAGGCTGGCGACGACGCCCTGCGCGCCGTAGCCCGCTGCATCAAGGACGTGGCGCGACGCCCGGCCGACATCGTGGCGCGTTATGGCGGCGAAGAGTTCGCCGTGGTGCTGCCGGACACCGGCACCGAGGGCGCCACCGCCGTCGCCGAACTGCTCTGCGAGGCGGTGCGGAATCTCCGCATCCCCAATGGGCGAAGCACCCGCGGCGTAGTCACGGTGAGCGTCGGCATCGCCACCGCGAGCCGCGCCAACCTGCTCGCTGCGCCGGAGGACCTGATCCGCCAGGCCGATGCGGCGCTCTACCTTGCCAAGGGGCAGGGCCGCGATGGAGTGCAGGTCTATGACGATGGGCACGACACCCGCCGGGCCAGCGCCGGCGGACTCCGATCAGCATCATAATTGGACATTGCCCCTGACGCTTCCTAAGG
>JAEYTN010000006.1 GCA_023433985.1 Pseudomonadota bacterium
CTCCCGAGCAGAAGGCCGAGCTCTTCGATGCCCTCGTCCGCTTTCGTGACCAGCGCTTCAGCAAGCTCGGCCGCGCCGACAAGCTGCACGAGCCCGGCGTCTCGGCCTTCTACCGGCAACTGCTGGAGCAGGGGACGGCCGAAATCTTCGGCCTCAAGGTCGGTGACGAGGTGGTGGCGGTGGTTTACGGCTTCGTGCACGAAGGCGTCTTCACGCTCATCATCCCCACCATGACGGCCGACCCGAAATTCGAGCCTGGCTCACCCGGCCTCGTTTCGATGTACCTCACCATCGAGGCCTGCATCGCGCGGGGCGACCGGGTGTTCGATTTCAGCGTCGGCGCGCTCCACTACAAGACGCGCTTCGGCGCCGAGAAGCACGACCTGTTCGAGCACGTCGAGGCCCGTTCGCTGCTCGGCCTCCCCGCGGCGTGGATCACCCAGGTCCGCAGCATGGTCCGCACCCGCCGCGTGGCGAAACAGGCGCTCGCCACCTAGGGGCGCTTCTTCGGCACTGCCTCGAAATAGCACACCAGCAGCACCACGAAGATCGTCACCACCGGCGTCTTCGAGCTGAGCGTGTTGTTGGAGAGCGCGGCGGCGAGGAACACCGCGGTGCCGATCCACGCCGGCCGCGCCTGGTGCCGCAGCAGCCGCCAGAACATCCAGAAGCCGATGGCCGCGAAGATCGTCGCCAGGATCGCCCCGAGCTGGAAGGTCAGGTAGACCGGCGTCGACTCGATATAGGGCAGCTTCAGCTTCTCGTTGACGATCTTTAGGATGGCGTTGAGGTCGCCGCCGAACAAGACCTCGCGCCAAGTGACGTAGTCGAAGATCTTGTAGATGTCGGTGCGGGCATAGAAGTTCTCGTCCACCACGCCACCCTCGAAGCGCGACAGGAAGCCGCCCGCCGCCAGCACGGCAATCAGCGCGCCGCCCACCACCAGCGTCAGCAACAGCGAGGCGATCTTGGCCTTGCGCTCGGCCGCCGGCTGCAGCCCCCATGGCACCAGCACCAGCAGCGCTACGATCTCGGCGCCCGCAAGCAGCAGGGCGAAGCGCGCGCCGGCCGCCGCCGTACCCACGAACAGCACGAGTACCGCCACCACCTTGGCCCAGACCGGCCAGCGCGTCAGCGCCACGAAACCGATCGAAGCCGCGCACATCAGCCCCAGCGTCAGCGGGTGGTCGGTCAGGCCGATGGGACGGAACACCTCCTCGTTGGCGGCGTAGGGCAGGATGCGTGTATGGGTCGCCGCCTCGAACAAACCGATCAACGCGCTGAGCAGGCTGATCCCCAGCACGAAGTTGCCGATCAGCCGCCGCATCGTGGCGTTCTGCGCCAGCACCACCAGCCCCGCCACCCCGGCCACGAGGTAGGTGTCGATGAAGAAGCCCGACGATCCGGAGCGTCCCGTTGCCACCATGAAGGCGATCAGCAGCACCATCATGGCGAAATAGCGCACCAGGTCGCGGAACTTGACGATCTCCTCGCCGCGCAGGAACACCGGCCGGCTGAACAGCACGAGCGGCAGCAGCAGGAAGATGGCGTAAGTGCCGAAATGCAGCTTCTCGTAGAGGGCGCCGCCGGTATCGCTGGTGTAGTCGACCAGCCCGTTCATCATCTCGGCCGAAAACACGAAGCGCAGCCCGAACGCCGCCAGCGTCAGCGCGCAGAACAGCAGCGACAGGGCGTTCTGGCGCCGCGCGTTTTCCACCTCGGGCTGGGGTGTCGTGGCCGAGTAGCTCACCAGCAAGTCCTCTGGTTCAGGCTCCGGCCGAAGTAAACAGGACCGGGCTTAACCAAGAAAACCCATTCCCGGAGCGCGGTCAGGGGCTTGGTATATAAAGCGTCAAGATAGTCGAGCTTCCAGAACGAGATGTTAACGCCATGTCCGACGTCGCCGACAGGCCCGACACTCCTGCCGTCAATCGCTCGGGCGCCCGCGCCTTTGCCCGCCTCGATACCGAGATGATCGGCATGCGCCGCCCGATGCGCCCGCAGGTGCATCCGGTGGCCAAGCCCGCGCCTGCCGCTCCCACCGCCGCGCCCGCTTCTGTGCCGCAGGTCGAAACCGTCACCCTCAACAAGATCGGCGATTTCCTCGAGCTCGATTTCAGCCGCCTGTTCACGTGGCTTCGCCGCGGCATGGCGCTGTCCCTCGTTCTCTCCCTGATCGGCGGGGCGGCAGGGGGACTCTACGCCGTATTCGCGACGCCCAAGTATACCGTCTCGACGGATATCCTGATCGACCCCGCCAACCTGCAGGTGGTCCCCGACGACCTGTTCCAGCAGCCCGGCCAGGTGGATGCTGCGCTGCTCAACGCCGGCAGCAAGTTCCGCGTTCTCACCTCGGGCAATGTGCTGGCGCGTGTGGTCGAGGAGCTGAACCTCAGCGCCGACAAGGAGTTCTACGATCCCGATCCGGGCTTCTCGCTTTCCGCGCTGCTCCCCGGCGGCGACAAGAGCGAGCCGAACCCCGAGCTCGCGGCCCTGTCGTCCCTCACCAAGCGCGTTTCGTCGAGGGCAGACGAGAAGAGCTTCGTCGCGACGCTCTATGTCTCCAGCGAGGAGACGGCCAAGGCCATCCGCATTTCTGATGCCGTGGTCCGCGCCTTCCAGGCCGAACTCGCGACCGCCGAATCCACCGGCGCCTCGCGCACCGCCGACGCGCTCACCGAGCGGCTCAACGAGCTGAAGGGCGATGTGAAGACGGCCGAGGAAAAGGTGGAGGCCTACAAGCGCACCCACAACCTCGCCGCCAGTTCGGGCGAGCTGGTCAGCAACCAGACGCTCACCCAGCTCAACGCGCAGGTGGTCGAGGCGCAGCGCGCCGTCATTGCCGCCCAGTCGGCCTATGACGAGCTCGTCGCCGCCGGCGCCAACGCGAACACTGCCGACACGCAGGCGTCGGCCGGCCTCGTCGCCTCTCGCGCTCGGGTGGCCGAGCTCAAGTCGCAGCTCGACAGCCAGTCCACCGTCTACGGCC
>JAEYTN010000419.1 GCA_023433985.1 Pseudomonadota bacterium
AGCCGGTCTCCAGGTCTTCCTTCTGCTCCAGTCCCGGCTCGCGGAAATGCACCTGCGTGTCGATGACCCCCGGCAGGATATGCAGCCCGGTGCAGTCCTCGATCCGTTCGCCCGAGTCGGCCGCAAGGTCGCCCAGCGCCACGATCCGCCCGCCGCGCACGCCGATATCCGCGCGATGCTCGCCATCCTGGTTGACCACGGTGCCGTTCTTGAAGATCGCGTCATACTGCGCCATGTGTGGTCTCCCGCTGTGTGATCGGCGGTGTAGCGGATGCCCCAGATGCCCACAATCCTCCGTCCGTCCCGCGCCGCGTTCCGCTTCTCCGGACCCGATGCGCAAAAGCTCCTCTTCGACGTGGTGACCGGCCGCCTGCTGGCCGAGCCCGGCCCCGGCGTCTGGTGGGCGCTGCTCTCGCCGCAGGGCAAGATCCAGGCCGAGGGGCTCGCGGGCTGGGCCGAGGAAAACGGAGAAGACGGCGCTTTCTGGCTCGATGTCGATGCGGGCGCCGCCGACGGCTTCCTGCGCAAGATGCGCATGTACAAGCTGCGCGCTGCGGTGGAAATCGAAGACCTGCGGGTGACCCATTCGGTGGGCTGGAGTTTTGACGGCTGGGAAACCGGCATCGTCCACGTTGACCCGCGCGGGCTCGGCGAGCGCGTGATCGCGACGAAGGCCGAGGCTGCAACCTGGCTGCCGCCCGACGATCGCTACGCCGCCCGCCGCATCTCCTTCGGCGTGCCGGAGCAGGGCCCCGATTTCGCCGTCGACACCACCTTCCCGCACGATATCGGCATGGACCTGCTCGACGGCATCGACTTCGTGAAGGGCTGCTATGTCGGCCAGGAAGTCGTCTCCCGCATGAAGCACCGCGGCACCGCACGGCGGCGCCCGGTGATCGTTACGGGCGTGGAGATCGAGGCCGGCGCCGAGGTCGTCGCGAGCGGCCGCGTTGCCGGAGCGCTCGGGCAGGTCGCGGACGGCCGCGCGGTCGCGGTCCTGCGCCTCGACCGGATCACCGACGTGACGGCCGTGACGGTGAATGGCAAGCCTGTGACGGTGGAACTGCCAAGCTGGGCCAACTACGCGTTCGGCGAGGCGGCGGCGGAAGCCGAGTAGGGCAACCGCTATCAGAGCATTGACGACGCCTGGATCCTCCACTGTGGCGAAGCCACGGGGGAGGGGGCGGTACGGGCAGGGCGTGCCGACAGCGCGTTCTGGTCTTCGTGGCTGGTGCTATCGCCTTGCTTGTACCGCCCCCCTCCACCGCTACGCGGCGGGGAACACCGCAGCGTCGCGGCCAACTGTTCTTGAGGCGTTGGGCCCTCCGTGATCCTCCACCGCTTTAGCGGGGGAGGGGGACCACGCGCAGCGTGGTGGAGGGGGCGTCACCCCATCCGCACCCCATCGTAAATTGTCGAATCACCCCCGTCCCCACTACCTTCTCCCCCTCATCCAGCGGGGGATCACATGGCGCGGGCAGCGGCGCGGGCGTGGCAGCGTATGCTTTCGGGCCGGCGGCTCGACCTGCTCGATCCGTCGCCGCTCGATGTCGAGCTTTCCGACATTGCCCACGGCCTCGCCCGCGTCGCCCGCTGGAACGGCCAGACCCTCGGCGACTACCCGTTCTCAGTCGCGCAGCACTCCGTCCTCGTGCTCGAGCTCTACCGCGCCCTGAACCCGGAGGCAGGCGCAAAGGCGCTGCTCTACGCCGTGCTGCACGATGCGCCCGAATATGTGATGGGCGATATCATCTCGCCGTTCAAGGCGGCGATGGGCGGCAACTACAAGGAGGTGGAGAACCGCCTCCTGGGCGCCGTGCACCTCCACTTCGCGCTGCCGGCCGTCCCGCCGCAGGCCCTCGCCAAGGCGATCAAGCGCGCCGATCGCGAAGCGGCCTACCTCGAGGCGGTGCACCTCGCCGGCTTCGACGTCGAGGAGGCGAAGCGCTATTTCGGCGAGCCCAGCTTCCCGGTGTTCGAGTTCGAGCCGTTCGAGCGCCTGATCCGCCCCTGGCCGACGCGCGAGGCGCACGACCGTTTCGTCGCTGCCGTCGAGAACCTCGTCGCCGATCTCCCCAACTAGGTTGATTTAACCTTAACGCCTGTTCCATTTTGACACGCCTTTGGCCCCCATGGTTGATGAACGGTTAAAGCCGTGCGTCAATTGGAGGCTGGAATGTACAATTTCCGTGTTGCTGCCGGCGTGGCAGGCGGCTTCGGCCTCGTGGCGCTGCTGTTCGCGCTGCCGACCATGCTGCCGCCTGCGGTCGCCAACGAGGAGCCGGCGCGCACGCTGCTCTCCTCGGCGAACGAAATTTTCCCGCCGGCCTTCGATCCCGACACGCTGGTGAAGTGGTACTACGAGCTCGATCCCGCCGTGTCGACCGAGGTCACGCATCGCAGCACGGTGCGCAAGATCGGCTTCGGCATCACCGAGTTCGTGCAGATCGTCGAAACCCCGAGCGGCACCTATTCGACCGACGGGCTCACCAGCCCGCATGTCGAGTATCCCGGCATCCTCAAGCAGCGCGCCGGGGGGAAGATCGGCCTCAGCTACTGGTCGAACGGCCGCTGGGTGCTGCGCGACGCGCTGACCGCCGGCTCCTTCGTCACCGTCACCCGCTTCGATGGCGGCCAGCTGGTCGTCACCGACGACGGCATGTGCGTCGCCCGCAGGGATGGCGTGATCTGCTGAGGCCCTAGAGCTTCTTGGGCGCTTCCTCCGCGACCGACGAGCCGCCGATCGTCACCTGCCGGATCGACAGCGCGAATTCGCTCCGCCCGTCGGGCAGGAAGCGGAACACCCCGTCGCGGCCGTTGAAGCCCGCGGCCGCCGTCAGTAGCCCGCGATCGTAGCGCGGCGTGCCCCCCGACAGCGTCCTGGCATTGGCGAGGATGGTGGCCGTGTAGGCGAGCGTTGCGAACGGATGCGGGGCCGTGCCGAACTTCGCCTGGTATTCGGTGGTGAGCGCGCTCAGCCCCGACTGGTCGGGCGCGGGGAAGATGGCGCCGGCCAGCGAAGTGGTGTTGGCGATCGACGGATCGCCGTTCCAGTCGCCCGAACCCACCAGTTGCACGCTGCCCGGCGTGATCCCGCCCTCCTGCAGTAGGTTGCCGAGGCTCGGCGCCGTCGCGCGGTCGGGGATGAACAGCGTATCGATCCGGCCCGACTGCAGCAGCGGGATCACCTGGGTGACCACCGTGCGCGCCTCGGCCTCGGACCCGAAATTGTAGACGGCGACCGCATTGAGCCCGAGATCCGCCATGGCCTGGCGGAACGCGCCCTCCTGGATGCGGCCGAAATCGCTGTTGGGGAAGATGCCGGCGATGGCCCGCTTGCCCAGCTTCCTGGCATAGGACATCGAGCGCCGCACTTCCGTCTCCGGCAGCACGTTGAGCAGGTACACACCCGGGCTCGCGACACCCGAGTTGTTGGAAAAGCCGATCACCGAGATGCCGGCGGTCTTCGCCACCTGGCCGACGGCGGTCACCTGGTCGGCGCGCAGCGGCCCGAGAATCAGGCTCGCGCCCTCGCTCACCGCCTGCGTCGCCGCCTGCGCCGCGCCGGCCGCGGTGGCGCCCGTATCCTTGACCGCCACGGTGATGTTGTCGCCCAGGTTGGGGTTCGATTGCACGAAGGTCATGGCAAGCTCGGCCGAGTTGGCCATCGAGGTGCCGACGGCCGCAAGGCTCGGGTCGCCCGATAGCGGCAGCAGCAGCGCCACCTTCACCGGCCCGGTGCCGAGCGTCTTGCCACTCATCAGCGTCTGCGGCCCCCGGTCGGGACCACCCCCGCCACCGCCGCCGAAGGAGAAGCCGCCCGGCGAGCAGGCCGAAAGCAGCACTGCCGTGGCGAGGCCGAGCCCCGCCGCCCTGAGGTAGCCCAGCGCGCCCCGCGCCGGTCCACGTCCATCGCCGATTCCCACTTGCCTTGCCTTCGCCTTGTCCCGAAACTCGCCCGTGTGCGGACGCCGCCCTACTCGCGTCTATACAAAATCAGGCCCGCCGCATAAAGGCCGAGCTTTACCGACCACCAATTGCTGGGGGACAACCCGCGTGAGCGAGCGGCCGAAAACCTTTCTCATCGCGAACGCCCAGTTCGACGCCCCGCCGCTGGCGGCCGGCCTCTATGTCGTTGCGACGCCGATCGGCAACCTCAAGGACATCACCATCCGCGCCCTCGAGACGCTGGCCGCCGCCGACCTGGTGCTCTGCGAGGACACGCGCCACTCCGCGACCCTGCTCGACCACTACGGCATCCGCGCCGAAAAGCGCTCGCTGCACGAGCACAACGAGCGCCAGCGGGTCGACGAGGTCGTGTCGGCGATCGGCGCCGGCAGGGCGGTCGCCCAGATCTCGGACGCCGGCACCCCGCTCCTGTCCGATCCGGGCTTTCCGCTGGTGCGGGCCGTGCGCGAGGCCGGCCTCCCGGTCTTCGCCATCCCCGGCGCCTCGGCATTGCTGGCGGCGCTGGCCTCGGCCGGACTCCCCACCGACGCCTTCGGCTTCGTCGGCTTCCTGCCTAGCAAGGCGGGGCAGCGGAGCAACGCGCTGGCGGCTCTGCGCGGCCGGGCCGACACGCTGGTGTTCTACGAGTCCCCGCGCCGGCTCGGCGACACGCTCGCCGCCATGGCCGAGGCCTTCGGCGACGACCGGCCCGCCGCGGTGGCGCTCGAACTCACCAAGCGCTTCGAGCGGGTCGAACGCGGCACCCTCGCGGAACTGGCAGCGCACTACGCCGAGGGCGACACGAAAGGCGAGGCCGTGATCCTCGTCGGCGGCGCCGAGGCGACCGTCGCCGACGCTGCCGACTGGCAGGCGGCGCTCGAGGCGGCGCTCGCCGACCAGCCGCTCCGCGCCGCGGTCGACGAAGTCACCGCGCGCTTCGGGCTCAAGCGCAAGGAGGTCTACGATGCGGCGCTTGCCCTCAAGGCCGAGCAGTAGGCAGTCGCGGCTCGCTGCCGAGCTGCTGGGTCGCCGCGGTGAAACCCTCGCCGCCTGGTTCCTGCGCCTCAAGGGCTACCGCATCCTCGCAAGCCGGTACAAAACCCCGATGGGCGAGATCGACCTCGTCGCCCGCCGCTCCGGCACGCTGGTCTTCGTCGAGGTGAAGGCGCGGCGCTCCGGCGCGCCCGAGGATGCATGGATCGCCGTGAACGACCGCCGCATCACCCGCGCCGCCGATTACTTCCTCGCGCGCCACCCGCGCTACGCCGCCTCCGACATGCGCTACGACGTGATTTTCCTTGCGCCCATGGCGTGGCCGCGCCATGTGGTGAACGCCTTCGACGCCTCGCATTAGGACCCGAAATGTCGCTGAAAATCGCCGTGCAGATGGACCCCATCGCTTCGATCAATCCGGCGGGGGATTCCACCTTTGCGCTGATGCTCGAAGCGCAGGCGCGCGGCCACCGGGTCGAGTACTATGTCCCCGGCACGCTGGCGCTGCGCGACAACCGGGTGTCCGCCGACGTGGCGCCGATCACCGTGTTCGACAAGCCCAGGGGCGAGCACTATGCGCTCGGCGAGTTCGCCCGCGTCGATCTCTCCACCTACGATGTCGTGTTGATGCGGCAGGATCCGCCCTTCGACATGAACTACATCACCATCAGCCACATCCTCGAGCGCATCCACCCCGGCACCTACGTGGTGAACCCGCCCGCCACCGTGCGCAACGCACCCGAGAAGATCCTCGTCACCGAGTTCCCCGAGCTGATGCCGCCCACGCTGGTGACGCGCGACCGCAGCCTGATCCACGCCTTCCGCAAGGAGCACGGCAACATCATCCTCAAGCCGCTCTACGGCAATGGCGGCGCCGGGGTATTCTTCCTGCAGGCCGGCGACCAGAACCTCGCCTCGCTGATCGAGCTGTTCGAGCAGAACTACCGCGAGCCCTTCATGGTGCAGAAATACCTGCCCGACGTCAGGAAGGGCGACAAGCGCATCATCATTGTCGACGGCGAGCCCGTGGCCGGCCTCAACCGCGTCCCGGCCGAGGGCGAGGCGCGCTCCAACATGCATGTCGGCGGCCGCCCGGAGCTGTCGCCGCTCACCGAGCGCGAGCGCGAAATCTGCGCCACCATCGCCCCGGCGCTCAAGGAGCGCGACATGATCTTCGTCGGCATCGACGTGATCGGCGACTACCTCACCGAAATCAACGTCACCAGCCCCACCGGCATCCGCGAGATCAAGCGCTTCGGCGGCCCCGACATCGCGGGCATGATCTGGGATGCCATCGAGAAGCGGCGGCGCTGAAAGCAGAAGGCCGGGCTCGGGGCCCGGCCTTGAAACCTGCTGGCGGCGAGGCTCAGAAGCTCAGCCGCACACCCACCAGCGCGGTGTTGGTGGGCGCACTGATATCGTTGCCGTTGATCTCGACCGCGTCGAACGTGTCCTGGTGCTTGAACTCGGCGAACAGCGCCATGCTCTCGGTCATGTTGGCGCGCACGCCCACCGCGGCGGAGTAGCCGGCGCCCCAGGCGTCGTCGGTCACGCCATTGTCGGTGAAGGCGACGTTGATGGCGCCCAGGCCGAGCGAGCCATAGACCGCAAAGCTGTCATTGAGGGCCACCGCGTACTCGCCTTCCGCCATGACCGAGAAGTTGCTGAGCGACGCGTCGGGCTCGACATCGTACTCGGCCTCGCCGGTCTTCATCACATCGAGGCCCAGCGAGAACCCGGCCGGCAGCTCGACGCCGAACGCGGCGCCCGCGGCCCAGGTAGTGGCCATGCTGTAGTCGGTGCCGTTATAGGTGGAATCGGTGCCGATGGCGGCGCCACCGTAGACTTCGGCATAGAACCGGCCCCAGTCCTCGGCGAGCGCGGCACCCGGCATCAGGATCGCGGCAGCAGCAACGATGATTTTCAACGTTTTCATGACGTCCCCCTGTATCTGTTGTTGCCGCTCTAGTCCTTGGTGCCTGAATGAAAGATGAACCGCGATTGCTCGTAGCCCGCGACTTTCCTATTTTACGCTAACGGGGGACTGTTGTCTTCATGCCAATCGACACGCTTCTGTTAGCGCTTACGACATTCTTCGCCACCATCGGCCCCGCCGACCTGCTGCTGGTCTACGCGGCGCTGACCCAGAAGGTGACGCAGGCCGAGCGCCGGGCCATGGCGCTGCGCGGTACGCTGATCGCCACCGCCATCCTGCTGTTCTTCGCGGTGTTCGGCGAGGCGATGCTGCGCCTCTTCGGCATCACGCTGCCGGCGCTCCGGATCGCGGGCGGCGTGCTGCTGCTGCTCATTTCCATCGACATGGTCTTCGCCCGCCATTCGGGCGGCACAGGCACCACGCCCGAAGAGGAGAACGAGGCGCAAAGCCGCCCCGACATTTCGGTTTTCCCGCTCGCCACGCCGTTGATCGCCGGTCCCGGCGCCATCAGCGCGGTGATCCTTCTCACCACCGGCACCGGCGGCTTCACGCTCGCGTGGTTCGTGGTGGTCGGGGCGCTGCTCGCCATCCTGCTGCTCTGCTACCTGGTGATGCTGGTCGCCATCCCCATCCAGCGGCTGCTCGGCATCACCGGCCTAGCCGTGGTCAGCCGCGTCGTTGGCGTTCTCCTCGCCGCGCTCGCCGTGCAGTTCCTGCTCGACGGCGTGAAGGCCAGCGGACTTCTTGGCGCGGTGGTGCAGTAGGGTCGGCACGCCTCTCCATCACTGCGGATGATCCTCCACCGTCGCAGACGGGGGAGGGGGACCAGCCGCAGGGCGGTGGAGGGGGCGTCCAACTCACCCGAAAAGAAAAGGCCACAGCTTCCGCCACGGCCTCTGTAACGTCCGTCCCCCGCCGCCTTACTTCTTCTTTGCCGGCGCGGCGGCGGTGCTGGAACTGGTGAGGCCGGCGGTAGCCGCCACCTTCACCTTTTCCTTCTTGGGCTTCTTGGCTTCCTTGTTCGAACGCAGCTGTCCCTTGGCCATTGTCCGTCCCCTCTCGGTTGCTGCCGGCATCAGCGCCAGCTGGAAAACAAACCTGAGGCTAGAACTCTGGCGGAATGCTGGCAATCGGCGCCGGCCCGCGAGTCACTGCCTTTACTTCGTCGTGCAACGCCCCTGCGGGCCAAGGATGTGCAGCCGCCGCGGGTCGCAGCCGGTGAGCAGGAACTGCACCCACTGGTCCTGCGTGCCGTAGAAGGCGTTGCGGTCGACCTCGGTGTTGACGCCGCTCATCGTGCCGGTCTGCGTCCACTGCCACATCAGCCAGTCGTTCTTGCCGTTGTACTTGTGGTGTGGTTCGGCGCCGGTGGAGCGCAGCCAGAACGACGAGTCGAAGTGCTCGCCTTCGAGCACGTCGCGGTAGAAATTGATGTCGGTATAGATGACCGGCACCTTCTTGGTGTGGGCTTCCATCGCCGCCAGCATCACCCGCACCTTCTCGAGGATGTCGGCGCGGTTGTGCTTGTTCTTGCACTTGGAGTGGTTGTTCCACTCGAGGTCGAGCACCGGCGGCAGCGAGTCGTAGTCGGCGGGCACGTTGCGGACGAACCAGTCCGCCTGCTCCGAGGCGAGGCTGCACCAGGTCATGAAGTGGTAGGCGCCGCGGGCCACCCCGGCGGCGCGCGCGCCCTCCCAGTTGGCGTAGAAATTGGGGTCGATGTAGTCCTTGCCCTCGGTCGACTTGATGTAGATGAAGTGCGTCCCGCCGGCGCGCGCCTTGGCGAAGTCGACCCGGCCCTGGTAGCGCGCGATGTCGAGCCCCTGGATCGGCAGCCCCCAGGCGCGGCGCACCCCGTCATGCGGATCGTTGTCGCCGGGAATGCCCACGTGGTAGCTCGGCGAGCGGCCGCAGGCGGCCAGCGTCAGCAGGGCGAGCAGCAGCAGGAGCGGCTTGAGGAACGAGGTCGCGATGCGGGGCGCGGCGGCAAGGCTCATGCTGGACAAAGGCTTTCGGCAGATGTGTACAGCCTTTGAATCAACATGCCCCGCTTAATGAAACCTTGCGCTAACCCTTTGATATTCCAGCATGGTTAATGCAGCGGCAGGGTCTGTGGCGGGCGTGCTTCGTGTTCTCTTAATGTTCTTGATCGCCTCGTAAATCTCCTGATACGGTCGGCCCGGGTTTGGGGAGTTTCCGGATGGTCACGCGGGTCGCGACCGTGGCGTTTCAGGGCATCGAGGCGGTGCCGGTCGATGTGCAGGTGCAGCTCGCGCCGGGCAAGCCGATGTTGAACATCGTCGGCCTGCCCGACAAGGCGGTAAAGGAATCGGGCGAGCGGGTGCGCGCCGCCATGTATGCCTCCGGCCTCAGCCTGCCGCCCAAGCGCATCACCGTGAACCTCGCGCCCGCCGACCTCCCCAAGGAGGGGAGCCATTACGACCTGCCTATCGCGCTGGGGCTGATGGCGGCGGTCGGTGCCATCCCGGCCGACACGCTGAGCCGGCACCTTGCCCTGGGTGAGCTGGGCCTCGATGGCCGGCTCACTCCCACGGCCGGCGTGCTCCCGGCGGCAATCGCGGCGCAGGAGCGCGAGCTCGGCGTGATCTGCCCCGCCGAGTCCGGCCCGGAGGCCGCGTGGGCCGGCGACGGGCTCGATATCGTCGCGGCGGATTCGCTGCTGGCGCTGGTCAACCACCTCGGCGGTTTCCAGCTCGCAGCGCGCCCGGTGCCGAAGCGGCGCGCCGATCCGGTCGGCCTGCCCGACCTGCGCGACGTACGCGGGCAGGACGTGGCGCGGCGCGCGCTCGAGGTCGCGGCCGCCGGCGGCCACAACCTGCTGATGGTCGGCCCGCCGGGCGCTGGCAAGTCGATGCTGGCGGCGCGGCTGCCGTCCATCCTGCCGCCGCTCAACTCGCGAGAACTGCTCGACGTCTCGATGATCCAGTCGATCGCCGGCGAACTGGCGGGCGGGGCGCTCAGCGACCGCCGGCCGTTCCGCGCCCCGCATCACTCGGCCTCGATGGCGGCGCTGGTCGGGGGCGGCCTCAAGGTGCGGCCGGGCGAGGCCAGCCTCGCGCATAACGGCGTGCTGTTCCTCGACGAGCTGCCCGAGTTTTCGCCGGCCGTGCTCGACAGCCTCAGGCAGCCGCTCGAAGGCGGCGAGGTGGTGATCGCGCGCGCCAACACCCATGTCAGCTTCCCGGCCCGCTTCCAGCTGATCGCCGCGATGAACCCCTGCAAATGCGGCCTTGCCGGCACGCCCGGCCACACCTGCAAGCGCGGTGACCGCTGCGCCGCCGACTACCAGGCGCGCGTCTCCGGCCCGTTTCTCGACCGTATCGACCTGCGCGTCGACGTGCCGGCGGTTTCCGCCGCCGAGATGATCGCGCCGGTTCCCGCCGAGTCCTCGGCGGCCGTCGCGGCGCGCGTCGAGCAGGCGCGCGAGCGGCAGCGGCTCCGCTACATCGAGGCGGGCGAGCCCACGGTATACACCAACGCCACCGCCAGCTCGACGC
>JAEYTN010000189.1 GCA_023433985.1 Pseudomonadota bacterium
GGCCGGTAACGGCCACGGCCAGCACGGCGAACGCAGTAGCAAGTTTCATGTGTCAGTCCTCCCAATGCCCCGGTAGCGCCGGGGCGCGCATGGCCGGTTCTCCGTCCGGCCGGTAGCGCGGCGCAGCGATTATCCGTTGCGCAGCGATCTCACACGGTCCACAAGGACCGCGGCAACGATGATGCAGCCGACCAGGGTCTGCTGCCAGTATGGGTCGACCCGCGCCAGCACGAGGCCGTTGCGGATGACCTCGATGAGGATGCAGCCGATAATGGCGCCCGCCGCTCCGCCGACGCCGCCGGCCAGGTTGGCGCCGCCGATGACGGCCGCGGCGATGATGGTGAGCTCGTAGGCGGTGGCGAGGTTGGCCGGCGCCGAGCCGAGCCAGCCCGAGATGATGATGCCGTTGGCCCCAGCGGCGAGCGCGCAGAGCACATAGACCTGGATCTTGACCCGATCGACCGGCACGCCGGTGAGCCGCCCCGCCGACTCGTTGCCGCCGATGGCGAAGACGTGGCGGCCCCAGGCCGTGTGGTTGAGCGCCAGGTACATGACGATGGCGCAGATGAGCAGGTAGACGAAGGCCATGGGCACCACGTCGAACAGGCGGCCCGAGGTGACGGCGAGGAAGAGCTCCTTGTCCGGCCCGGCGGGCGAGGTGCCGCGGCCCTGGGTCGCCACATAGGTGAGGCCGCGCACGATGGACAGCGAACCGAGCGTGGTGACGAAGGGCGCGAGCTTCAGCTTGGCGATGAAGATGCCGTTGGCAAAGCCGATGACCGCCGCGACGCCAAGGCCGGCGAGGATGGCGACCAGCATGGCCGAGCCCGGGAACGGGTAGAACGCCGCGCCGGCAAGGGCGTGCATGGTGAGCGAGGTGACGGTGGCCGACAGCGCCATGGTGGAGCCCACCGAAAGGTCGATGCCGCCGGTGATGATGACCAGCGTCATGCCCAGCGCCGCGATGGCGATGAACGAAAAGTTGCGGACGATGTTGGAGACGTTGCCCGCGGTGAAGAAGTTGGGCGAGGCAAAATGCATGGCGAGCACCAGCACCACCAGCGCCACCAGCACATAGGCTGACTGGCTGGCGAGAAAACCGCGCTGCCAGAAGCGGGTGCGGCGGACGTTGGAGAAGCCCTGGACGGTTTCCGTAGCCATTTACGCTGCCTCCCTCGCGCCGGTGATCAGTGCCGTGACTTCCTCGGGCGAGGTGCTGGCGATCGGCTTGTCGGCCACCTTGGTTCCCCGCCGCATGACGATGACGCGCTCGCACACGGCGAAGACGTCGGGCATGCGGTGGGAGATCAGCATGACGGCGATGCCGGCATCCTTGAGGCGGTGGATGAGGCTCAGCACCTCGGCCACCTGGCGCACGGAGATGGCGGCGGTGGGCTCGTCCATGAGGATCAGCTTGGCATCGGCGAGGCGGGTGCGGGCGATGGCGACCGCCTGGCGCTGGCCGCCCGACATCTGGCGCACGAGGTCGTCGGCGCGGGTCTCGGACTTCAGCTCGGCGAACAGCTCGGCGGCGCGCGCGTTCATGGCGCGATGGCGCAGGAAGCGGAACGGACCGATATTGTACTTGAGCTCGCGGCCGAGGAAGATGTTGGCGGCGGCCGTGAGGTTATCGGCGAGGGCGAGGTCCTGGTAGACGGTCTCGATGCCGAGCCGGCGTGCTTCGCCGGGCGAGTGGATATGGGCCGGCTGCCCCTCGAACTTCACCACGCCGCCCGAGGGCTGGTAGATGCCCGAGATGACCTTCACCAGCGTCGACTTGCCGGCGCCGTTATCGCCCATCAGCCCGACCACCTGGCCGGGCTCGATGGCGAAGCTGACGTCGGACAAGGCGCGGATGGCGCCGAAATCCTTCGATACGTGCTCAAGCTCCAGTAGCGCCAACACTGTCCTCCCCAGTTGGCATGCTTCGTCTTCGGCGCCGGTGGATCTCCCGTTCCAAGGGCGCCGCCTCTCCTATCCCGTCGCTGCTCCCGACATTCGTCCGGCGGCGCGGTCGAAACCCTCCGAGATCACAAGGCGCATGGCGGCGCGTGCGCCATCGGCATCGCGGGCGGCGATGGCCTCGGCAATGCGGCGGTGGTGGCCCACGGTCATCTCGCGCGCCTCGCTGTCATCGACGGGCGAGCTGATGGTGAAGGCGGTGGCGAGCGCCAGGTCCACGAGGCCGCTGATCGAGGCCATGAACGGATTGCCCGACGCTTCGGCCACGGCGCGGTGAAAATCGAGGTCGCTCAGGGCGAAATCGGCGGTGTCGCCAGCGCCGGCCATGCCATCGACGCAGGCGAACATCCGGTCGACCTGGGCCTCGGTGCGGCGCTCGGCGGCCAGCGCCACCGATTCCAGCTCGAGCCCGACGCGGATTTCGGCGAGGCTGCGCAGGAAGGCGACATCGGGCCCGGTTTCGAAGTGCCAGGCGAGAACGTCGGGATCGAACAGCGACCAGTGATGGCGCGGCAGCACGACGGTGCCGACGCGGGCGCGGGAGGCAATGAGGTTCTTGGCGGCGAGGGCCTTCAACGCCTCGCGCAGCACGGTGCGGGAAACGCCGAACCGCTCCTGCAGCGCGGCATCGGTGGGCAGGGTAGCCTCGGGCGGGAATTCGCCGCCGACAATGGCGACGCCGAGCCGATCCACCACCTGCGACTGGAGCGTGCGCACCGGCAGGCGGCGGCGCGTCGCCGATGCGACGGCGCGGCCGGCCGAACTGCTGCCGGCCCTGGCAACGGTGCGCTTCATCTCCACTGCCGGCCTCCCCTCCGAGGCGCCGAGCAAATCACAGGCAGAAAAGTAATACAATAGTACCTGGCGTGCTTGAGATCGATTACATCCGGGGTCGCGGGAGCGGCGCCGTGCGCCACTCCCTACAGCGTCAGACGAAGCGGTTGACCAGGTTCTCGAGGTATTCCTGCTGGCCGGAGCGCGGCTGCGGGTTGATGTTTTCGGCTTCGACCCACTGGGCGATCTGCTCCAGCGTCCGCTCGCCCTTCAGCATGGCGGCAGCGCCCTTCTCCTGCCAGCCGGCGTAGCGGGCCTCCTGTGCCTTGTCGAAGGTACCGTCCTCAATCATCGCGGCGGCGCCCTTGAGGCCGCGGGCGAGGGTATCGAGGCCGCCGATATGGCCGTGGAGCAGGTCGGCGGGATCGAGCGACTGGCGGCGCACCTTGGCATCGAAGTTGAAGCCGCCCTTGCCGAGGCCACCGGCCTTGAGGATCTGGTAGAAAGCCAGCGCCATCTCGCCCGGATTGTTGGGGAACTGGTCGGTATCCCAGCCCGACTGCAGGTCGTTGCGGTTGGCGTCGACCGAGCCGAGGATGCCGAGGCCGCCGGCGACCGCGAGCTCGTGCTCGAACGAGTGGCCGGCGAGGAAGGCATGGCCGACCTCGATGTTGACCTTCACCTCCTTCTCGAGCCCGTAGGTCTTGAGGAAGCCGTAGACCGTGGCGACGTCGTAATCGTACTGGTGCTTGGTCGGCTCCTGCGGCTTGGGCTCGATGAGGAGCTGGCCCTTGAAACCGATCTTCTTGGCGTGGTCGATGACCAGCGAGAGGAAGCGGGCGGCCTGGTCCTGCTCCTGCTTGATCCTGGTGTTGAGCAGGGTCTCGTAGCCTTCGCGGCCGCCCCACAGCACGTAGTTGGCGCCACCCAGCTCATGGGTGATCTCGAGCATGGCCTTCACCTGCCCGGCGGCATAGGCGAAGACGTACGGATCGGGATTGGTGGCGGCGCCCGCCATGTAGCGGCGGTTGGAAAAGAGGTTGGCGGTGCCCCAGAGGAGCCGGGTGCGGCTCGTCTCCATCTTCCGGGCGAAGATATCGGTGATCGTGCGGAGGTTCCTGATGCTCTCTGCGAGCGAAGCGCCCTCGGGGGCGACGTCGGCATCGTGGAAGCAGAAGAACGGGGCATCGAGCAGATCGAAGAACTCGAAGGCGACGTCGGCCTTGAGCTTAGCGCCATCCATCGGGCTGCCGGCATACCAGGGGCGATCGAAGCTGCGGCCGCCGAACGGGTCGCCGCCCTCCCAGGCGAAGGTGTGCCAGTAGGCGACGGCGGGGCGGATATGGTCCTCCATCCGCTTGCCCAGCACCAGCTCGTCCTTGTTGTAGTGGCGGAAGGCCAGCGGGTTGGAGGAGCTCGGCCCCTCGAACTTGACGGGCGAAATGCCCTTGAAGAAATCGGTCACTTACGGGCCTCCTCGATGGCGGGATAGAGCGCGCGATAGCGCGCATACTGGTCGGAATAGGCGGTGCGGAGCGCCGGATCGGGCGCAATGACCCGCTTGATGCCGGGCATGGTCATGATCTCGGCCGGATCGGCGCCCTCGGCGGCGCAGAGGCCGAGGCGGGCGACGCCGAGCGCACCGCCGAAATCGCCGTCTTCGGGGAGCGCCACCTCGATGTCGAGATTGGTGGCGATGAGTTTCAGCCACAGCTCCGACTTCGAGCCGCCGCCGACCGCGATCAGCTGGCCCAGCGTGGTGCCGGCATCGTTCAGCACCCGCTTGCAGTCGCGGAAGGCGAAGGTGTGCCAATAGGCGATGGCGGGCCGGATATGGTCCTCCATGCGCTTGCCCAGCACCTT
>JAEYTN010000329.1 GCA_023433985.1 Pseudomonadota bacterium
ATCCAGGGGACTGGATCGGCCCATTCTTTTGACCTGAGGCGGAAGCCGGACCTTGGGTTTGGGGGCGCTAGGCGGCCCGGCCCCGCTTTGGAGGTCAGGTCCGGCTGCTAGTTGGTGAACACCGCCAGCGACCCATCGGCCGCCACCCCGAGGGCAATGACCTCGGAGGCTTCGGTGCCCTGTGCCTCGAGCCAGGAGTTCAACGAGGCATTGGCGGCGAGCGCAGCCTGGAGCTCGCCGATCTCGTCGGCATTGGCGCTGAGCGCCAGGTCGAGGGCCGCTTGGTTGTCGGTGGTGACCATGCCGGAAATGTCGAAGGTGGTGCCGTTGGCGACGCCGCCGATGTTGGCGAAGGCGTCGGCGCTCCAGTTGCTGGTTTCGATGAGGCGCAGCACCCCGCCGAGATCGTCGTCGGACGGGAGCGTGTCGGCGACGGAGGTGTCGGCGGCGCCTGTCGCGGCGGCATCACCGGCGTTGTCCGCCGTGCCGTCGAAGCCGAGGCCGGCGCCGAGCGAAACGGCAGACCCGCCGGCAGACGCATCCGCGCCGAGGCCGACCGAGACGCCGCTGTCTCCGCCCAGGGAAACGGATGCCGCTCCTCCCAGATCGAGGCTTACGGCAAAGCCAGGCACCGTGCTCAATGCGAGGCAGGCGGCAGCGACGGCCAGAGTTTGAATCTTCATGTTCTTGGTTCCTCCATATTCTGCGAACCAGTTGCGAGAGACACTCTCGCCGGGGTTCGCTGACAGTTCCGTGAGTCGGGCGTCAGGCTTTCGTCAGCTTTGTGCTGCTAGGCTCGCGCCATGCCCCTGAAACGACAGCGTTCCCTCCCGGCCCTCGGCACCCTCCTCTTCCTGGCGTCGGCGACAGGTGCCACGGCGCTCGATCTCGGGGTCAGCGTGGGAGGGATCGACCTCGGCGTCAGCGTCGGCGGCGACAGCGCAATCGGTGTCGGCGTTGGGGTCGGCGATGCCAATGTCGGGGTCGGGATAGGCGGCGGCGACGGCGGCCTCGGGGTCGACCTCGATGTCGATCTCGACGGCGATGGCGTGCCCGAGACCAGCTCGGGCGGGCAGAACGTCCAGCCGCTCGGGCAGGAAGGCGCACTGCAGGCGGTGAAATCGAAGCGGGCGCTGCCGCTCGAGGACATCCTGAGCCGTGCCCGGCTGGTGGCGGAGGGTGAGATCATCGACGCGCAGCTGATCCAGGTGCGCCGGATCCTGCTCTACGAGATCAAGGTGCTGGGCAAATCGGGCGATGTGCGCGAGCTCTATTTTTACGCTCGCTCCGGTGCGCTCGTAGAGCCAAGATAGTCAAATCATGCGGATTCTGGTGGCCGAAGACGATCGCCGCATCGCCGAAGCGCTGGCCACATCGCTGGCGGCAGCGGGGTTCGTTGCGGAAATCGAGACCGATGGCGAGGATGTCTGGCACCGCGGCGACACCGAGGATTTCGACGCCATCATCCTCGACCTGGGGCTGCCCACGCTCGACGGCCTCACCATACTCAAGCGCTGGCGCAAGGCCGGCCGCACGCCGCCGGTGCTGATCCTCACCGCCCGCGGCCACTGGGAGGAGCGGGTCGAGGGTATCGAGGCGGGGGCCGACGACTACGTGACCAAGCCGTTCCGGGTGGAGGAAGTGGTGGCGCGCATCCGCGCCATCGTGCGGCGCTCGGGCGGTTTCGCTTCGTCGCGGCTCGAGATCGACGACCTGGTGCTCGATACCCGCACCATGCAGGTCAGCCGCGACGGCGTGCCGATCAGCCTCACTCCGCAGGAATACAAGCTCGTCGCCTACCTCGCGCACCAGCGCGGCCGCGTGGTGAGCCAGATGGAGATTACCGAACATCTCTACGCGCAGGATTTCGAACGCGAATCCAACTCCATCGAGGTACTGGTAGGGCGAGTGCGGCGGCGGCTGGGGAGCGACATCATCAAGACCAAGCGCGGTTTCGGCTACTACCTGGGCAACGCCGAGGAATGACGCCCCGCTCGCTGCGGTTGCGGCTGCTGGGGGGCGCAGCCCTCTGGATCCTGCTGGCGCTGATCGTGGCGGGGATCGCCATCGGCTGGATCTTCCGCGCCAATGTCGAGCGGCAGGTGCAGCAGGGGCTGGTGGCGAGCCTCAACCGGCTGGTGGCCCAGATCGACCCGTTCGCGCCGGTACCGGTGCCCGAGGATGCGCTGCCCGACCCGCGCTACGCGACGCCGTTCTCCGGGCTCTACTGGCAGGTCGAGGATATCGCCTCGGGTGCGGCCTGGCGCTCGCGCTCGCTGTGGGACCAGGTGCTGGCGACCGGCGCCGGCCCCGGGGGTGGCGGCGAGCTGTTCCTGACGCTGCCCGGACCGGACCGGCAGGCGCTTTCGGCGCTGCTGCGCGAAATCCGCTTTGCCACCGGCAACGAGCAGGTCCGCGCCTTTCGCGTGACGCTGGCCGAGAACCGGGCGCTGCTCGACGAATCGATCAACCGCTTCGGGATCGACCTCGCGATTGCGCTCGGGGTGCTGGCCATCGCGCTGATCGCGGCGGCGAGCCTGCAGGTGCAGCTCGGGCTGTTGCCGCTGCAGAGCGTGCGGGCCGGCATCGGCGCGGTGCGCCGGGGCGAGACGCCGGCGCTGCCGCCCGACTACCCGGCCGAAGTGCTGCCGCTGGTGGGAGAGGTGAACGAGCTGCTGGCGCAGCAGCAGGCCTCGATCGACTTCGCCCGCGCCCGCGCCTCCGACCTGGCGCACGGCCTCAAAACGCCGCTCTCGGTGCTGCAGGGGCTCGGCACGCACCTGGCCGAAAAGGGCGACGCCGAGAGCGCCAGGCTGGTTGACGAGATCACGGCGGAGATGGACGACCGGGTGGACTACCAGCTGCGGCTCAGTCGCCTCCGCCTCCGCACCAAGGCGCACCAGCTCTCGGCATCTCTCAACGAAGCGGTGGATCGCACGGTGGCGGTGCTGGTGCGCACGCGCGACGGCGAGCGGCTCGAGTGGACGGTCGACGTGAAGCCCGGCCTCGTGGTCGATATCGACCGGCACGACCTCACTGAGCTTGTCGGCGTGATGCTCGAGAACGCCGCGAAATGGGGCAAGTCTCGGGTCCGCATCGAGGGCCGCGCCGAAGGCGGGCTTGCGGTGCTCGGCATCGCCGATGACGGGCCGGGGCTCAGCGAGGCGGAGATCGAGAAGCTCGGGGTGCGGGGGCAGCGGCTCGACGAAAGCCGGCGGGGCTCAGGTCTCGGGATCGCCATCGCGCTCGAGATCGTGGCCATCAACTCGGGCACGGTCAGCTTCGGGCGAGCGCCCGAAGGCGGGCTCTCGGTGCGCGTTGCCCTGCCGCTCGCCGACTCTCGGCACGAGACGGACTGAGCTTCAGCCAACGAAAAGGGCGGCCCTTGGGCCGCCCGATCTGTATCAGCGTCAGGGCCGGATCAGCTCTGGAGTTCGAGTACCACGAGCCGCGCGCCAGCCTTGTCGTTGTTGGTGGTGAGCGTGACATTCTTGCCGTCGGGCGAGAGCGCGACGCCGAAGAACTGGGCGTTCAGTGCCTCGTTGGGCAGCTCGAGCACGCCGTCGCCGCCGACCGTGGTGTCGAGCTTGCCGGAGGCATCAACCACCAGCGCCGCCGGCTGGCCACCGAAGCGACCGATATGCAGGGTGCGGTCGCCCGGCAGCAGCAGAACGTGGCGGCCACGATCCTCGGCGGTCGGCAGTCCGAGGCCCTCGGACTGGGCGGCGAAGTTGCCGTTGGTGGCGTAGGCCGTGTCGAGGGTGTTGCCCTTCACCTTGAACGAGACGATGTCGGGCGCCTCGGTGGTCTTGAAGCCGAGGGTGGAAGCCACGGCCTCGCCGGTGGCGCCACCATAGCCGGTGGTGACCCAGCTGCCGTCCGAAAGCTGCACGGCGGCGTAACACTCGGCAAAGCCCTGGTCGCCGACGAAGGGGTTGAACACCGCGACGCCCGGCGTGGCGGTGAGGCCGACCGCTTCGCCCGACGATGCCGGCGAGACGAAGCCGCCAAAGTCCTGGTCGAGCGTGCCGTCGGCATTGAGGTGGATCAGGATCACATGGTTGCGCAGCGCATCACCGAGATTCGTGTAGCCGGCGCTCATGATCGAGCCGTCCGCGCCCACGCTGATGCGGCGCCCGCCTTCGGCGAAGGCCTGGGCCGAGTGGTAGGTGAAGGGCTTGCCGCCGTTGAAGGCCGGATCGACCGAGCCATCGGCCGCCAGCAAGCGGGTGACGTAGCGATCGGCATCGGTGCGGCCCGAGCCGTTGGCAGCCGCGCCGTGGCCGGCGACGACCAGCTTCTCGGTGCCCGAAGAATTGTCGACCTTGAGGTCCCAGGCGGTATCCTGCGGGGGCTTTTCGGCATCGGGGAAGCTGTCATTATCGGCATTGGCCCAGCCGAAAACGACCTCCACCGCGCCGGTTTCGCCACCCCAGCTGCCGGTGATCTGCTTGCCGGCGGCATCGAAGCGCACGAGGTAAACCGAGACCCCGCCATCCGCCTCGTTGGCGTTCACCGCGGCGACGACGTCGCCATTGGCGAGCGGCGCGACGGCGAGCGACTGCTCGACGAGGCCCGGCCCGAGGTCGACTTCGGCGAAGCCGTCATCGGAGAAGCCCGTGTCGGGGGTGCCGTCGGGGTTGAAGCGGCCGACAACCACCACGGTCTCGGGCTTGGTCTCGGCTGCCGAGTCGCCCTTGTGGCCGGAAACGTAGATCTTGCCGTCGGCGCCATAGGCGACGCCGCGGAAGTCGTTGGCCTTGTCGGCGGTGATGAAGTCGGCGACGGACGTGATGTCCTGCGCCAGGGCCGTGCCGGTCATCAGCATGGCAGTGAGAGTCACGACGCTACGGATCAGCATACATAGTCCTCCTGTTGTCCCGGCAGGGGCGATCCCCCCATGCCGGACGGGCATGCCGGGCGGAGTCCCTGTTCCGCCGGGCTTCGTGAAAGGCAGGCACCGGGGCGGGCTACATCCCCGGGACGACCACCAGCACGCCGAGCCGGTTGCCGGCGGTGCGCAGGTCGAGAG
>JAEYTN010000384.1 GCA_023433985.1 Pseudomonadota bacterium
CCGTGCCCGGATGGTGCGGCAGGCTCGGCTTGATGCCGTAGTGCCCGGTGATGATCATCAGGTCGTGGTTGTGGATGGGCGAGAGCAGCAGCTTCACCCGGGCCTGCCCCGGGCCGGGCTCCGGCACCGGCACGTCGGCCACCCGCAGCACCTTGCGCGGGCTGCCGAACTCGTCGAACACGACGCTCTGCATCGAAAATACCTTTCACGAAAAATCCGGGTCCCCCTCGAAGCGCTTCGCCACCACGTTGACGAAGCCGCGCACCTTGGGAGTGATGTTGCGGTTGGAGGGATACACCGCATTGACGTCAACCGTGGCGATTTTCCAGTCGGGGAGAACGTGGACGAGCTTGCCGGCCCTCAGCGCCGCCCCGGTGAGGAACTCCGGCAGGTAGGTGATGCCGAGCCCGGCCACCGCTGCATCGCGCAGCGCGCCACCGTCGTTGAGCCAGATTTTCGGCGCCACCGCCACCCGCCGCTCAGCTCCGTCCCGCCGCAGCACCCAGAGCGCTCCCGCCCCGAGGCCGGAATGGTGGACGACGTCGTGCCCGGCGATCTCGTCGGGGGAAGCCGGTGCGCCGCGGCGCGCGAGATAGTCGGGCGAAGCGGTCAGCGACACCGGCGAGGTGCCGAGCCGCCGCACGATCATCGCCGGGGCGTTGACCAGCGAGGCCCGTAGCGCCAGGTCGAACCCCTCCTCGATGATATCGACCCGCCGCGAGGTCTGCTCGATGTCGAAGCTGACCTCGGGCTGCTCGGCCGCGTACTCCGCCATCGCCGGGATCAGGTAGCGCTGGCAAAGCTCGTCGGGCGCCGTGAGTTTAATGCGGCCCGATGCTGACTGCTGGTGGCTTTGCGCAATCTGCGCCGCCTCCTGCGCTTGTCCGGCAATGCCACCCAGCGCCTGCCGGTAGGCCGCACCTGCCGCCGTGAGCCGCACCGCCCGTGTCGAGCGCTGGAACAACCGCACCCCCAGCCGCTTTTCGAGTTCGCCGATCTGCGCCGAGACGGTCGCGCGCGACATGCCCAACTCATCCGCCACCGCGCCAAAGTTCAGCGTTTCTGAAAGTGCGATGAACACCGACACTCCGGCGAGCGGATCGAGCGTTTTCATTGGCGCAACTATCCTGATAATCCCGTTCGATCATCGGGATTATCATGGAAGCCGTCCGGGCGTAACTCTCCGCCATCGAAACGCGGCTGCTGCCGCCAAACCGGAGCTACGAAAGATGCTGAAATCACCTGCCGTCTCTCCCGCCGGGGAGTTCCGCCGCGTCAACGCCTTCGGCGCGCTCGACCTCAGGATCGTCTCGGCGGCCACCGAAGGCGAGATGGCCGTCTGGGAGACGGTCGTTGCCCCCGAGGCCGGCCCGCCGCTCCATGTCCACTACGCCGAGGACGAGACCTTCTACGTGCTCGCGGGCATTTTCTCGATCACCATCGGCGAGCGCTCGATCGTCGCCAGCCCCGGCGCCACCATGTTCCTGCCGCGCGGCATCCCGCATACGTTCAGGAACATCGGCGGCACGGTGGGGCGCATCCTCTGCATGGCGACGCCGGGCGGCTTCGAGGAGTTCTTCCTCGAAATCGAACGCACCGGCGCCGACGATCCGGCCGAGATCGCCGCGATCGCGAAGAAGTACCGGCTGGAATTCGTCGAGCCCGCCCCCAAGGCCAAGGCCCAGACCTACGAGGACGCGCTCTCCGGCTGATCCGTCAGCCGGTTTCCACCGCAAACACCTCGCGGGACCCGGCATCGCGGTAGAAATCCACCCGTTCCCCGTCCCAGTGGTAGTCGAGGTGGCGCCCCTGCACCGGGTTATGCGCCAGGTCCGGATAGAACAGGCCGACGCAAAGCCCGCCCGGATGCCGGACGCTGGGATAGAGCACGCCGTCGCTCCCGGCCCGCTGGAGCCCTGCCGCCACCGCCTGCGCCGCGCGATAGTCCACCGGGTCGAACACGGCCGGTTGCGCCTCGTGCAGGTCGTGCAGCCGGCCATCGACATCAAGCACGATCTCGCGGAACTGCGAGGTCCAGCCCTCCGGCTGGCGCGTCGCCGCCATGAAGCGCGCATGGTGGTGCATGGTCTCGAACAGCGCCGTCTCGAAGGCCTTGGCTACATAAAGCACGCCATAGCTGCCGTCCGAGAACCGGCTCGGCCGGTCGGGCGTCGCATGAGTGAAGGGCGACATCAGGTAGCTCGCGCCCGGTCCCGACACCCGGCGGCCGGGTGGCACCAGGTCGAGCCGTCCTACCGCCTCGAGCACGCGTGGATTGGTCTTCTGCTCGGCCGCGAGCAGCAGCGGCCAGTCGGCCGGGTCGGCAATGTCCTCGAACAGGTCGATCGGCGGATAGAGGCTGCGGACGATCCGCACCGCCCCCCGCCACGTCACCGGCTCGACCGGATAGTCGGTCACCAGCCCCGCTCGGCATCGAGGTAACGGCGCACCCGCATCAGGTCGGTGAGCTCGCCCTGCAGCATCACGTCAAGCGCCCGCTGCCCGCCAAACGCCGCGTTCGGCGCCTTCACCCACTGATAGGCCCGCTGCGGCTCGCGGAAGATGATCCTGAGCGCCTTGTGGATGCCCATCAGGTTGGAAAGCCGCGCCCGCCCGTCACGCCCGATCCGCCCGACCTCGCCCGCCTTCCAGCGCGCGAAGGTCCGCACCGGCAGGTCGAGCAGCGTTGCCGCCTCCGCATCGGTGAGGCTCCACAGCCGGAACAGGTTCACCACCGCCCGGAACATCGCCGCCGCTTCCGCATCGGTGATGCCGGCATCGGTGACCTCGGGGGCCAGGGTATCGACGAGTTGCAAGGCAGCCTGTGTCATGTGGCGTAAGATAGGCGTCTGAATGCCAGATGGCAATAGCCAATCCCGACGGTCGTCGCCTCAGTCCAGCGTCTGCCGGTACCGCAGCATCGCAATGCCGGAGATGACCACGAGGAGCACCGTCAGCGCCCCGAGTTCCCCCGTCACGTCGGCCAGCTCGCCGCCCTTCAGCATCACCTTGCGCACGATCTTCAGGAAATGTGTCGCCGGCACGACGTTGGCGAGCACCTGCGCCCAATTGGGCATCGCGGCGAACGGAAACAGGAAGCCCGACAGCAGCACCGAAGGCAGGATGGTGAACATCGAAAGCTGCATCGCCTGCATCTGCGAGCGCACCGCCGCCGAGATCAGGAACCCGACCGCCAGGTTGACCACGATGAACAGGTTGAAGCCGATGAAGAACGCCCACCACGAGCCCTCGAACGGCACCTGGAAGATGGTGATGCCCGTGATGAGGAACACCACCGTCTGCACATAGCCGACGAACACATAGGGCAGGATCTTGCCCAGCATCACCTCGAGCGGCCGGGCCGGCGTGGCGATCAGCATTTCCATCGTGCCTCGCTCGCTTTCCTTCACGATGGCGACGGCCGTCATCATCACCATGGTCATCGAGAGGATGATGGCGAGGAGGCCCGGCACGATGTTGGTCGAAGTCCTGCCTTCCGGGTTGTACTGGCGATGCACCGCCACCGAGAACGGCGCCGCCGCGCCCGCCGAGGCGGCGACGGGGCCGGTCAGCGTCTCGCCGATCGCCGTCTGCACCACGCCGCTCAGGGCTCCCACCGCGCCGCCCACCGCCGACGGGTCGGACGCATCGGCGACCACCAGCAGCTCGGGCCGCATGCCGCGGAGCACGTCCCGCTCGAAATCCGGCGGGATGACGACGACGAAGTTGGCGTCGCCCCGGCGCAGCGCCTCCTCGCCCTCCGCGACTCCGGCGACCGGACCCTTGAAGTCGAAATACGAGGAGTTCTGCATCCCGGCGATCACCGCGCGGGTCAGCGGCCCGTTGTCGCCCATCTCGACCAGCGTCGGCAGGTGGCGCGCGTCGGAGTTGATGATGAAGCCGAAGAGCAATAGCTGCATGATCGGCAGCCCGATCATCATCGCAAACGTGACGTGGTCGCGCCGCATCTGGATGAATTCCTTGTAGAGCACGGCGCCGAACCGTTGCAGCGAGAAGCTCACGGCGCGCTCCCTAGGCGGCCTTCGCGGGCGCCGCGAAATTGTCGCGCGCCCCCGCCATCAGGTAGATGAACGCCTCCTCGAGCCCCGCCACCTGCAGGCTCCACCGGTGCGTACCCTCGGTCTCGAGCCGCTTCACCGTCGCCCCCAACGTCTCCCTGTCGGTACCCGAAACGTGCAGCACGGTGCCGAAGCGCGCCACCTGCACCACGCCGGGCTCGGCCTTGAGCCGCGCTTCGAGCGCCGGCAGGTCAGGCCCCTCGACCCGCCAGGTCTCGAGCCCGACGAGCTCGGGGATCTTCGCCGATGGCCCGTCGATCAGCTTCTTGCCGTAGGCGATGTAGGTGATGAAATCGCACTGCACCGCCTCGTCCATGTAGTGGGTCGAGACCAGCACGGTGACGCCCCGTGCCGAAAGCCGCCGGATCTCGTCCCAGAAGTCGCGCCGCGCCTTGGGGTCGACGCCGGCCGTCGGCTCGTCGAGCAGCAGCAACAGCGGGTTGTGGATGAGACAGGCGGCGAGTGCCAGCCGCTGCTTCCAGCCCCCCGACAGCGACCCCGCGAGCTGCTTCTGGCGATCGGCCAGCCCCAGGTCCGCCAGCGCCTGGTCGACGCGCTGCCTGCGGTTGTCGATACGGTACATGCGCCCCACGAAATCGAGGTTCTCGCGGATCGACAGGTCCTCGTAGAGCGAGAACTTCTGCGTCATGTAGCCGACCTGCTCCTTGATCCGGCCCGCCTCCTTGCGGACGTCGAAGCCGAGGCAGGTGCCCTCGCCTGCATCGGGCGTGAGCAGGCCGCAGAGCATGCGGATGGTCGTGGTCTTGCCCGAGCCGTTCGGCCCCAGGAAGCCGTAGATGGCGCCGCGCGGCACCTTGATGTCGAAATTGTCGACCACCCGGCGCTCGCCGAAGCTCTTGGTAAGGCCCGTGACGTCGATCACCGGCGCGTCGGTTTCAGTGCTCGACATCGGCTCGCTCCACCGTAACCGGCTGGCCCGGATGCAGGGCGCCCGCCTCCAGCGTCGCCTCGGCGAGGAAGCTCAGCCGCTGCCGCTCGTCGCGCGAGTAGATCACCGGCGGGGTGAACTGCGGCTCGGCGGCGAAGTAGCTGACCGTGGCCGTCAGCCCTTTCGGACAGCCGTCGCAGCTCACCGCTACGCGGTCGCCCAGCGCAAACTCCGGCCGCACCGCCTCGGGCAGGTAGAACTTCACCTTGAGCGCGCCCTCGGGGAGGATCGAAAGCACCGGTGCGCCGGCCGCCGTCATCTCGCCCTCGTCGAAATAGAGCCGCTCGATGCGGCCCGCCGCCGGCGCCAGCACCGTGCGGTCGGCGAGGTCCGCCTTCGCCTTCTCGGCATCGGCCCGCGCCGCCGCCAGATTGGCCTCCGCCGCCCATTGCTGCGCGTCGCGCGCCGGCAGCTCGGCCACCTTGAGCTGCGCCTGCAGCTGCCGCACCTGCGCCTCGGCGCTGGCGAGGGTGGCGCGGTCCTGGTCGAGCCGCGCCTGCGTCACCACGCCTTCGGCGAACAGCTTGCCCGACCGGGCGGAACTGTCCCGCGCCAGCCGCAGATCCGACTCGGCCTTGCTGAGCGAGGCGCGGATCACGTCGATCTCGTCCTGTCGGCTGCCGGTGCTGAGGTTCTGGAGGTTCGCCTCGGCCGCCATGACCCGCGCCTCGGCCCCGGTGACGACTGCCACCTGCCCGTCCTGCTTCAGCGTGAACAGCAGGTCGCCCCTGGCCACCACGTCACCCTGGCGCACCGCCAGCGTCTCGACCTGCCCCGCCGTGGCGGGCGCGGCATAGACGTAGTCGGCCTCGACATAGCCGTTCCAGCGCGGCGCCTCCGTCATCCCGAAGCCGGGGATGACGAGCGCGATCAGCCCGCTGATCCAGGCCAGCACCGATGCAAAGAACTCTTCCATCGCCATTTCCTCACGAACTCGACCAGGTCCGGGCGCTGGGAGGGGCGCTGAGCCCGTCGAACAGGATGCTCAGGTGGTTGTCGACCAGCTTGTCGAATTGCAGCCCGCCTTCCGGCACGATGCCGAACACCTCGGCCAGCATCACGTGCAGCAGCAGCGGCCCGACGATCGAGCGCACGGTCAGCTCCGGATCGACCTGCCGCAGGTAGCCCTGCTCGATGCCCTTGCGGATCAACCCGATGATCACCGGCAGCACCCGGTCGAGCACCTCGGCCCGGTACATCTGCGCCAGGTGCGGAAAACCCAGCACCTCGCGGAACACCACCTTGGGGATCGCGACGATGCGCGGATCGGCGAAGCGGTGGCCGAGCATCTTGATCACGGTGGCGATGACCACCCGCGGATCGCCCTCGTAATCGCGCAGCGCCACCAGCGCCGAATCGGCAATCGGAATGATCGCCCGTCGCACCAGCCCCTCGAGCACCGCCTCCTTGGACGGGAAGTAGAGGTAGACCGTGCCCTTGCTGAGCCCGGCCCGCTTCGCGATGTCGTCGACCCGCGTCGCGGCGAAGCCCTTTTCCATGAACAGCTCCAGCGCCGCATCCAGCACCTCGTCCGGCCGGGCCTCCGCCCGCCGCCGGAACTTCGGCCCCCGGTCCGACCCCGTATCGTTCATCGTCCGCGTCCTAACTGACTCAATGGTCAGTAGTTATATAACTGACCAGTCAGTCATTTGCAAGTGAGCCGATTCCCCGCCCGGTTGGCGAGCGAACCGGCTGGTCATGAGAGGTGGTCTGAAAACGGCCCCGCGATGCACTTGCAGGCACAACGTCGCGGCGGTCCTCCACCGCCATAGCGGGAGCGGGGGACCACCCGAAGCGTGGTGGAGGGGCGTCCACGAGCGCGACCCCGCATGGTTAGCCCGCCGTTAACCCGCTGGCCCTAATCTTCCCGGAGTGATCGGCACGGCCTGCCCGGCCTGCCGGAGTTCCTGTTGCGTAGAGTATCCGATGCCGGCACAGCACCTGCTCGAAGACGCCCGCCACCGTGTGGGCCATGCGGCTCCCCCTGCCATCGCCATCCGTATCCCGGTGCGCCTGATCGGCGCGATCCTGCTGGGGCTGGTGGCGCTCGTGCTGGTCGCATTGGCCAGCTGGCAGGTCGACGATCCGAGCTTCTCCTACGCCTCGGGCGATCCGGCGCGGAACTGGCTCGGCTTCCCCGGCGCGGTGATCGCCGATGTCTCGTTCCAGGTCTTCGGCCTCGGCGTCCTGCCGCTGTTGGTGCCGCTGGCGCTCTGGGGCTGGAGCTTCATCCGCCTGCGCACGC
>JAEYTN010000493.1 GCA_023433985.1 Pseudomonadota bacterium
CTGTGGAAGAGCGACTACGACCAGATCGTGGCGAACCGCCATTATTTCGGCGACTTCGACCCGTTCGGCGACTTCGACCTGATCTTTGGCGCGTCCAAGCTGAACCTGGAGATCATCGAGGTGCCGATTCGCTACGCCGACCGCAGCTATGGCGAGACGCAGATCAGCCGCTTCAGCCACGGCTGGCTGCTGCTGCGCATGGTGCTGTTCGCCTGGAAGAAGCTAAAGGCGTTCTGAGCGCTGCCATCGGCTGGAATCGGAAAGTCCCGGACCGTTCGCGTGGTCGGGGGCTTTTCCATGTTGAGATTCCGTGTGGGGCCGCTGTCACAGCCGCCACAGCTCCACGCCGTCTGGCACCGCGCCGCGGTCGCGCGGGCCTTTGATGGCGCGAGATTGGCGGATGGGGATTCACCGGCGGCCGATCAACGGCGCGGGCGTGAGTCACTGTCCCTCGGTTCTAAGCCTCAAGCGGCTCGCTGGAGGCCATAGGGCTGGATCAGGATCTCCGCCGGGATGCGAAGCTCCTCAGACAGACAACGGATCGTTGTCACGGAGAGGGCACGACGGCGGTTGAGAACCTCCGAGACCCGTCCACTGGATCCGATGATCGGTTCCAGGTCGGCGCGGGTCATGCCGCGCTGCTCCATCATGAACTCGATCGCGGCGATGGGGTCAGCCGGCGGCATCGGATGGTGGCGGCGCTCGTAGGCCTCCACCAGGGTCATGAGGATGTCGAGGCAGTCGCCCTCCTGGGTCTCGGGCTCAGCGTCCCACAGGCGCTCAATCTCGGCGAGCGCGGCGCGGAAGTCGGCGTCGGTCTTGATCGGGGTCACGTCCATCAGATGCTCTCCAGCCTGCCGGTGCGATTGAGTTCGCCGTACTCGGCGTGGGTGCCAACGAAGCGGATGTAGACCATGCGCCACTTGTACTTTACCACGACCACGAGCCGGTACTTGTTGCCAGCGACGCTGAAGACGACGCGCTCGCCGACGAAGCTGGCGTTGCGGAACTGGTCCATGAGCGGCGCCGGCCCCGTCCAGTCTGCCTTCTCGGCAATCGCATACCACTGGGTCAACGGCTCCCGGCTGTCGCCATGGCCGGGCTTTTCCCAATGCTCGCGGAGTGTCTTGTAGGCGATGATCCTCATGGCGCCATTCTAACAACCTCCCAAAACGGGAGGCGCGATATCTCTCCTATTCGGTCCTGTCGCTGATGGCGAGGCGAGCAAGAATGCCGACGGAATCCGCCATGCCACTAGTTCGTGTTCCGTTCTCTCTTCAGCCGCGTAATACGAATAGAGATATTTTCATAACGTACCTTATGGAGCGTTATCTTGACAGCGGGCAGTTTCTATCCTGAAGTACAACTCTTGTGTCAGTGCAAGGGCTTAGCGGCTTCAGGGGTAACAGGGGCAAAAGGTCGGGCACGGCTGGTCTGCCCGGGGTTGTCCGAGGCGGGTGTGCTTCCGATGTGTTGTGAGCATGCAAAATCCCGAAAAGCCCTCTCTGTCGGGCCCGTCGCGTGGCGAGCTTGAGGCCCTGATCGACTGTGGATCGGCGTCCGAGTCTAGGCCGCGGTCCAGTGACGTCTACCAATCTGATTCTATTCACGAATCATCTTTACGAGGTGGCCTTCTGTCGGCGCCGACAGAAGGCCACCCTGACAGCCGACTCGTTCCAGGAAATCAGTAGCTTGAGCCGCTCCATGCCCCGGCCCCGCATAGGACGCCGATCCACAGTTCAGAGGGCTATGCGGGTCGAGATCGCGTCATAAGGTGCGGTCAACCCCGTTCCATCCTCTTCGCGATCAACGAGGCCGGCGGCGGTCAGCGCCTCGACGTCTTCATGCACCCGGCGATAGTCCCGGCCTACAGCCTTGGCCAGCGCGTTGATGCTGGCGGCCGGCGTCCGGTGGAGATGGCGGACCAGTTCCAACCGCTTCGGGGTCAGCACGCGGGCCAACGTCTCGAAGGAGTCAAACGACAGGTGCCGCTCGTTCACCCTCTCGCCGCGCTCGGCCCGGCGCCACGCGCCCGCAAAGCGGGCGGCGAAGTCCTCGGCGGTATCGCCAACATGGATCTGTAGGTCACTCATACGTCGCCTCCTGCTGCCCTGACATCAGCCAGGAAATCAGAAACCAGTTTCTCCGGCGTCGTGAAGGTATACGGCTCCTCACGTGGGCCGTAGTGCCGATGGTCGCCTTTGCCCCGCTCGTTGTCGTAGCCGATCACCCGCTCCCCGTTGACGATGTAGACAAGCGAGTATTTCAGCGGGTGCTGAGAGGGCGGAACCGGGGCCGGAACCTGCCAAATCGTCGCCTGCATGATAGAGCCTCCAGCCAGCTCGCGACGCTCCCTGTAGAGAAGTTCAGCCTTCGGCACGATGTCGTGCATCCTCGTCCTTTGATATCCGCATTATGGCGCATGATGGCATATGTCGTCAAATATCATAATGCGGGATCCTGGTGACGTCGCGGCCCCTCCTGGTCCAGCCAGCGGCGGGGCAGGCGCCCCGCTGGTTTGATGGCACCCTGAACCTCCCCCTGGCTTCAGCCGTGGGGAGGTTCAGAAAGCCCCCTGCCCTTCTCTCCTCGCTGCAACACGCCGATCGCGGGTCACAACCGCCAGAGATCCACGCCTTCCGGCACGCAGGAGCGGTCGAGCAGGCCCTTCACGTCCATAACTAGCCCCCGTCCGCCCTTCAGCAGACCGGCCACGAGAGCCCAGCCCTCCGCCCGGTAGTCAGCGTGGGGAACGGCCAGCACCACCGCGTCGGCGAGCGGCAGGACCTCCCGCGCGGTCAGGGTCAGGCCGTACTCGTGGGTGACCTCCTCCGCCGAGGCCAGCGGGTCGTGCAGGGCGACCTCGACCCCGAAGCTTTTCAGCTCGGCCACGATGTCCACGACGCGGGTGTTGCGGATGTCGGGCACGTTTTCCTTAAAGGTGAGCCCCAACACCGTGACGTGCAGCGGCCCGGTCCGGCCGGCGCTTCGGCGCAGCAGCCGTTTCACCGCCTCGCGCGCCACATACTGGCCCATGGTGTCGTTGATGCGCCGGCCGGCCAGGATGACCTCCGGGTTGTGGCCGAGCTGCTCCGCCCGGTGGGTGAGGTAGTAGGGGTCCACGCCGATGCAGTGGCCGCCGACCAGCCCCGGCTGGAACTTCAGGAAGTTCCACTTCGTGCCGGCAGCGGCCAGCACGTCGCGGGTGTCGATGCCCAGGCGGTGGAAGATCACCGCCAGCTCGTTCATCAGCGCGATGTTGACGTCGCGCTGGGTGTTCTCGATCACCTTGGCGGCCTCCGCCACGGCGATGGAGGCGGCCTCGTGCACGCCGGCCTTCACCACGCTGCCGTAGACCGCCGCGACGAGCGCCCGCGTTGCCGGATCGGAGCCGGAGACGACCTTGGTGATCGTCTCGAACCGGTGCTCCTTGTCGCCGGGATTGATGCGCTCCGGCGAGTAGCCGACGGTGAAGTCCCGCCCGTAGGTCAGGCCCGATTCGGCCTCCAACACCGGCACACAGTCCATCTCGGTGGCGCCGGGATAGACGGTGGACTCGTAGAC
>JAEYTN010000541.1 GCA_023433985.1 Pseudomonadota bacterium
GTGTAGCGGAAATCATGCACCGCCTCGAAGCCGGTGGCGTGGATGCGCGGGTTCGCGGTCAGCGCCCGCGCCGCCTCCACCCGGTTGGCGAGCGGCGCCAGCTCCTCATGCGATTTCAGCGGATTGCCCGGCGTCACGATCAGCCACACGGCATCGAGCGCCAGCCGCCTTAGGCACTGCTCGGCCACCAACCGATGCCCCTCGTGGATCGGGTTGAAGCTGCCGCCGAACAGCCCGATCCGCATGCCGGGGGCATGCGGGGGCAGGGCCGTAATGTCGGGGGGAAGGTCGAGGCTCAAGGCCGCGTCTGCCCCGTGCCTTCGACCAGGTACTTGAAGCTCGTCAGCTGTTCGACGCCCACCGGGCCGCGGGCGTGGAACTTGCCCGTCGCAATCCCGATCTCGCCGCCGAAGCCGAACTCGCCGCCGTCCGAGAACTGCGTCGAGGCGTTGTGCAGCAGCACCGCCGAGTCGATCTCGTTGAACCACCGCGCCACGCTCTCCGCATCCTCGGTGATGATCGCCTCGGTGTGGTGGGAGGAGTACTTGCCGACATGCGCGATCGCCTCGCCCACGTCCGCCACCACCTTCACCGAGATGATGGCGTCCTCGTATTCGGTATGCCAGTCCTGCTCGGTGGCCGGGATGGCGCCGGGGATCAGCGCCGTCACCGTCTCGTCGCCACGGATTTCGCAGCCCTTGGCCACCAGCGCCTCGATCGCGGGCCTGAGGTGGGTCTCCACCACGTCGCGATGCACCAGGAGCGTCTCGGTCGCCCCGCAGATACCGGTGCGGCGCATCTTGGCGTTGAGCGTCACCGACACGGCCATGTCGAGGTCGGCCGACTTGTCGATGAACGTATGGCACAGCCCCTCGAGGTGGGCGAAGACCGGCACCCGCGCCTCGTCCTGCACCCGCGCCACCAGCGTCTTGCCGCCGCGCGGCACGATCACGTCGACGGCCCCGCCGAGGCCGCGCAGCATGTGGCCCACCGCCTCGCGGTCGGTGGTGGGGACGATCTGGATCGCGTCCGCCGGCAGCCCGGCCTCGCGCAGCCCGGCCACAAGGCAGGCATGGATGGCGCGGGTCGAGTTCACGCTGTCCGAACCGCCGCGCAGGATCACCGCGTTGCCCGCCTTCAGCGTCAGCGCGCCGGCATCGGCGGTCACGTTGGGCCGGCTCTCGAAGATCACGCCGATGACGCCCAGCGGGGTGGCGACACGCGAAATCGTCATGCCGTTGGGCCGCGTCCATTGCGCGAGCACGCGCCCGACCGGATCGGGCAGGTCGGCGATGGTGCGCAGGCCCTCGATCATCGCGTCGATGCGCTTGTCGTTGAGCTGCAGCCGGTCGAGGAAGGCCTTGGAGATGCCCTTGCCTTCGGCGGCGCGCATGTCGAGCGCATTGGCGCTCAGCACGTCGTCGCGGCGGTCGTCGAGCGCAGCGGCGGCGGCATGCAGCGCCTTCACCTTGGCGGCTGGGTCGGCGAAGGCCAGCGTCGCGGCGGCGGCGCGGGCGCGGCGGCCGAGCTCCAGCATGGTCGTCGTCAGGTCGTCCCCAACCGCTTCGAGCGCGCTCATACCCTCGCCTCCAGGCCCATCAGCACCACCATGTTGTCGCGGTGCACCATTTCGCTGCGCGTCGAGACGCCGAGCACTTCGGCGGCGCGCGCGGAGTTCTTGCCCTTCACCATGTCGGCCTCCTCGCGGGTAAGTCCCGCGAGCCCGCGGGCCACCTCGCGACCGTCCGGATCGTAGATTGCCACCGCCTCGCCGCGATCGAAATCGCCCGAAAGGCGAGTGACCCCGATCGGCAGCAGGCTCCGCCCCTCGCGCAGGGCCCGCGCCGCGCCGGCATCAACATGGATGGCGCCCCGGAGCTCCAGATGCCCCATGATCCAGCGCTTGCGCGCCTGGGTGTGGGACTCGGTGGGAGCGAACAGCGTATGGCGTCCCCCCTCGGTCAGCGCCGCCAGCGGGTGGTTCTCGGTCCCCTTCGCAATGATCATCGCCGTGCCCGCCTGCGTCGCGATCTTGCCGGCCTCGACCTTGGTGGTCATGCCGCCGCGCGACAGATGGCTCGCCGCACCGCCGGCCATGGCCTCGATCTCGGGCGTGATGGCGGGGACGAAAGGCAGGTGGGTGGCGTTCGGGTCCTTGGCGGGCGGCGCCGTGTAGAGCCCGTCGATGTCCGAGAGCAGGATCAGGCAGTCCGCCTCGATCATGGTCGCGACGCGCGCCGAGAGCCGGTCGTTGTCGCCGTAGCGGATTTCCGCCGTCGCCACGGAATCGTTCTCGTTGATGATCGGCACCGCTCCCAACCCGAGCAGCGTTGCCACCGTGGTGCGGGCGTTGAGGAAATAGCGCCGCTCCTCGGTGATGTTGGGCGTCAGCAGAATCTGCCCCGTGGTGATGCCGTGCGCGCCCAGCGCCGTGGCCCAGGCCTGCGACAGCGCGATCTGCCCGGCGCTTGCCGCCGCCTGGCTCTGCTCGAGCGGCAGCACCCTGGCGTCGAGACCGAGCAGCCGCCGCCCCAGCGCGATGGCGCCCGAGGAAACGATCACCAGCGACACGCCACGCCCCTTCAGCGCGGCGAGGTCCTCGGCCAGCGAGGCGAGCCATTCGGCGCGCAGCTTGCCGGTCTTGCCGTCCACCAGCAGCGCCGAGCCGATCTTGATAGTGAGGCGCCGGTAGGGCGCCAGCGCGTCGTGTCGAACAGGAGCTTGCATCAGGGCACCCAGGTCGGCTCCGCCTTCTTGCGTTCGAGCTCGGCGCGGTCCGCCTTGTCCGCGTCGATCACCTCGAGCAGCTTCCACAGCACTTCGGGCACGTTGATGCCGGTGGCGCCGGAGGCGGTCAGCACCTCGGCCTTGCTCGCCCGCTTCAGCACCTTGAGCTTTTCCTTGATCTCATCGGGCGTCAGCGCGTCGACCTTGTTGAGCACCAGCACTTCGGGCTTTTCCGCCAGTTCCTCGGAATAGGCGTTGAGCTCGTTGCGGATGGTCTTGTAGGCGGTCTTCACGTCATCCGGCGTGCCGTCGATCAGGTGCAGCAGCACCGCGCAGCGCTCCACATGGCCGAGGAAACGCGTCCCGAGCCCCTGGCCCTCCGACGCGCCCTCGATCAGGCCGGGAATATCGGCCATCACGAACTCGCGCTCGCCCACACCGACGACGCCGAGGCCCGGGTGGAGCGTGGTGAAGGGATAGTCGGCGATCTTCGGCCGCGCCGCCGACACCGCCGCGAGGAAGGTGGATTTGCCGGCGTTGGGCAGGCCCACCAGCCCGGCATCGGCGATCAGCTTCAGCCGCAGCCAGATCCACTTCTCACGGCCTTCCTGGCCGGGGTTGGCGTGGCGCGGCGCCTGGTTGGACGAGGTCTTGAAATAGGCGTTGCCGAAGCCGCCATTGCCGCCCGAAAGCAGCACCAGCTCCTGGCCGACCTCGGTGAAATCGCCGATCAGCGTCTCGTTGTCTTCCTCGAACACCTGCGTGCCCACCGGCACCTTCAGGATCACGTCCCCGCCGTCGGCGCCGGTTCGGTTCTTGCCCATGCCATGGTGACCGGTCTGGGCCTTGAAATGCTGCTGGTAGCGGTAGTCGATGAGCGTGTTGAGGCCGTCGACGCAGCGCACGATCACGTCGCCGCCGCGCCCGCCATTGCCGCCATTCGGCCCCCCGAACTCGACGAACTTCTCACGCAGGAACGAGACCGACCCGGCGCCGCCATTGCCGGAGCGGACATAGACCTTGGCTTGATCGAGAAATTTCATGGCAGTCTCTTGGTTGTCGCGCGCTCGATGCGGGGAGGTTTCACGCCTGTTCGCGATCGCGCGCCGGACGATGGGCCGCCCAAGCCTCGCGTGTCAGTTCGGTGTCGATATGGCGCACCTCCTCCCCGCGCGCAAGGCAAAGCCGCGAGGAGAGGCCGATCTCGGTAAAGCCCATCTTCTTCTGGATGGCGAGCGAGGGCTTGTTGAAGTGGAACACGCCCGAGGCGAGCGTGCTCGCATTGGTGACGGTAAAGTACCAGTCGAGCGCGCCACGCACCGCCTCGCTCATCAGGCCGCGGTTCCAGAACGGCTGCGCCAGCCAGTAGCCGATCACCGTGCCCTCGATGTCGTTGTGAAACCCAACGTGGCCGATCAGCCCCTCGCCGGGCAGGTCGATCGAAAACCCGGTCTCCCCGGCCGGCGTGTCCGGCCGCCAAGTGCGGAGCCACGCCTTGGCGTCGGTGAGCCGGTAGGGATAAGGCACCCGGCTGAGGTTTCCCGACACCGCGAAATTGTCGAGAAACCGGGCGATACGCTCGGCATCGGCCAGCACGGGCTGGCGCAGCAGCAGGCGGGGGGTGGTCAGGCTCACGTCCATTTGGGCTGCTCGCGTTCGAGGAGGACCACCGGCTTGCCGGCGTTGTGGGCGTCGGCGGAGATGTCGGTTCCGGTGCGTTTGAAACCGGCCTTCTCGAGCACCTGGAGCGACGCGGCGTTGCCTGCAAGCGCCCGGGCGCGGAGCTTGGGATAAAGCCCCGTGGCCCAGGCGGCGTCGAGCAGCCCTTTCACTGCTTCGCTCATCAGCCCCTTGCCCCAGTGCGGCTCGCCCAGCCAGTAGCCCAGCTCCGGCAACTGGCCGGGGTGGAAGCTGATGCCGACCACGCCCACGAACTGGTCGTCGAGGGTGATGGCATAGGGCCGCTCGTCGGGCCGCTGCGCGAAGATTTCGACAAAGGCGATGCCGTCGGCCCGCGTATAGGGGTGCGGCAGCCGCGCCAGCACCTCGAAGATTTTCCGGTTGTCGGCCAGCTTCACCATTTCGGGTACGTCGCCGCGGATCGGCGCGCGCAACGCCAGCCGCGGCGTGGTGATGCGGTGGGGCAGGGCATCGCGCTGCCGCCGCGCGGCGAGCCTGGCGGTCGCTTCGGCCAGGGCTTTGGCCTGGGCGGCGGGGCCCATCAGTTGGGGCCGCCGCCGGGGCAGGAGTTCGTCGTCGGTCTCCAGCTTCTTCATCACGCGATCCTCCGTTCGAGGTCGGGCATCCGGCGCCGGTTCTCGGCCCAGACGATCGCCTCGCCATCACGTAAAGCGCGGTAGCGCAGCCCCTGCTTGCTCAGGTGACGCACCGCCCGTTCGGCCGCTGCCGTTTCGGGATGCGGCGAGCGGTAGTGCGGCACGATCGCGTGGTCGATGAGGCCCAGCCCTTCCCACACCCGCTCGGGATCGTAGCCGGCAGGAACGTCGTCGGGATCGTCCATCAGATGGATACCGGCAAGGCCCGGCGCCGCCACCACGGCGCCGGCCGAGAAACCGCCATAGACGATCTCGTCCCGGTCCAGCATGCCGGTGATCAGGTCATCGAATCCCGACTGCTTCATGGCGCGCCGGAGCACGAAGGCGTTGCCACCCACCGCCCAGACCAGGTCGTAGCGGGAAAGCTCCACGGCCAGCGCCTCGGGGCGGCCGAAGTAGCGGCGGAGGTCGAGGCGCGTCGTCGCGATGCCGAGCGCGGCGAGATCCATGGCAGGATCGTGGATTTCCCGCCGGTGCATCTCGCGGGCGTCCTCCGAATAGAGGTCCAGCGCGTTCTCGATCAGCGCGGCGCGCTTGCCCCCACCCAGGAGCGCGAGCAGGGAGCCGGCCCGATCGCCGACCCGGTAGGAGCTCAGATACAGTCTCATTTCAACCGCCCTCACAGCGAAAAAGACGAAAAGGGGAACCAGAACCTGGCTCCCCTTCGGATCGTCTTCGCAGGGCGGACTGCCTAGTCGCCTTGCCGGGGAGCTGGTCTCCGGCAGGGTCGATAAGGCCTCACCGGGTTATTCTGCGGCTTCTGCTGCCGGGAGTACCGACACGAACATCTTGGCTTTGGCTCGGGTTTTGAAAGTCACGGTGCCCGGAACGAGAGCGTAGATGGTGTGGTCGATGCCCATGCCGACGCCGGCGCCGGGATGCCACTTGGTGCCGCGCTGGCGGATAATGATGTTGCCCGGGACGACAGCTTCGCCACCGAACTTCTTGACGCCGAGACGACGGCCGGCGGTATCACGACCGTTGCGGGAAGAACCGCCTGCTTTCTTGTGTGCCATTGTCTAGCTCCTTATTCCTGGTCGGCCTTGGG
>JAEYTN010000546.1 GCA_023433985.1 Pseudomonadota bacterium
CCTGGTCTCGATCATCGACCACGGCAAGATCATCGCCGAGGGCACGCCCGACGAGCTGAAGCGCGGGCACGGTCACCAGTCGGTCCGCGTCATGCCCGCCGATGCCGCTGCAGCCGAGGCGATCGGCACTGCTTATCCGTCAGCCCGGAAGTCGAGCGACGGAAGCCTCGTGATCGAAGTGCCGGATGAAGCCTTCGCACCCGCCTTCCTCGCCCGCTTCGGCACTACCGTGCAGCAGATCGCGTTCGAAAAGCCCAGCCTCGAGAGCGTCTTCCTCGCCATGACCGGGCGCGAGCTGCGCGACCGGGCGGCCGAGGGCAGCGCTGCCGGCGGCCGCCGCGGGCGCCGGACATGACCCCGAAGGAGATGACATGCTGAAGCTGCTGGCCGGCATCTATGCCATCTGGCTGCGCGAAGTGAAGCGCGCCATCCGCGACCGTGGTCAGCTGATCGGCGGCGTCAGCCGTCCGCTGATGTGGGTGCTCATCATGGGCATTGGCCTCAACCCCTATTTCCGGGGCGAGGTGTTCGGCGAGGTCCGCTTCGCCGTGCCCTATACCTACATCCAGTTCATCTTCCCGGCGATCGTCGTCCTCAACATCATGTACACCTCGGTGCAGTCGGCGGTGTCGGTGATCTGGGACCGTGAGTTCGGCTTCCTGCGCGAGGTGCTGGTCTCTCCCATGCCGCGCTGGGCGGCGCTGCTCGGCAAGATTCTCGGCGGCACGACAATCGCCGTGTTCCATGGGGCGCTGGTGCTGATCCTCGCCCGCTTCGCCGACGTCACCTTCACCTGGCAGCAGTTGCTGGTGGGGCTCGGGCTGATGACGCTTCTCGCCTTCGCGCTCACCTCGTTCGGCGTGGTGATCGCCAACCGCATCCGTAGCTTCGAGGGGTTCGGCGTGTTCTCGAACGCCGTCATCCTGCCGCTCTACTTCACCTCGAGCTCCATCTTCCCGCTCGATCCGGCGCTGACCCGCGCCCAGACGCTGGTGGTCTATCCCGAGTGGCTGGTGACGCTGGTCGAGTGGAACCCGATCACCTACGCCGTCGATGCGCTGCGCGGCGCCTTCATCCAGTTCCACCAGTTCGATCCGGCACTGGGCCCGATCGTGCTCGGCGTGATGGCGGTGGGCTTCTTCATCTGGGCCCTGGTCGAGTTCAGGAAGGCCTGACTGGTGGCCCATCCGCCCGCACAGCCCAAACGCAAGTGGCTGGGAGATGCCGTGACATTCGCCGTGGCCTTCGGCCTTCTCGGCGCCGTCTACCTGCTGCCCGCCGATACCTCTCTCGCCGAGGTGCGGAAGGGCGGCAAGCTGTCGGTCTGCATGCCCGATCTCTACGCACCGCTGGTGACCGGTGACGCTGCCCAGCCGGGTTTTGACGTCGAACTGGTCGGCCTCATCGCCGGGCGCATGGAGCTCAGCCTCAACATCCAGCACAATCCGGCGATGGCGCGCGACTTCAATCCGCGCAACTGGCGGGTGACGCGGGCCCAGTGCAGCCTCCTTGCCGGTGGTGTCGCGCTGACCCGGCCGGTGCTATCCTATCTCGACTCGACCGAGGCCTATCTCGAAACCGGCTGGGCGGCGGTGTCACGCGAGCCGATCGCCAGCCTCGATGGGCAGCGCGTCGGCTTCTATGCCGGCCTCAACGGGCTCGACCGCCTGGCACTGAGCCGCCAGCTGCGCGCCGAAGGGGTTCGCGCCCGTGTCGTCAACTCCGCCGCCGACCTCGCGAAGGGCCTCGAAGACGGCACGTTCGACGTCGGCCTCAGTGAGGCGCTGACGGCCCGGCAGCTTGCCGGCGAGCATGGCTGGCAGGCGGCGTGGGTGGATGGGTCCGGCGAGCGCTTCCCGCTCGGCATCGGGCTCTGGAAGGGCGACCTGACGCTCAAGCGCGAGATCACCCGCATCCTCGCCGAACTTCAGGCTGAAGGCCGGCTCGACGCGCTGCGCGAGAAGTACGACATTGCCGAGATCACCGGCGCGCTCGGCCTCGAGGCTATCGCCGACGCCGAGTAGCTACCAGCTCAGCGCCTGCACCAGTGGGCGCAGCGCCCACGCGACATAGGCGCCGCGATCGAGAATGCCCAGGCCCAGCAGGGCCAGCGACAGCAGTGTCAGCCGCGACATGGCCAAGGCATGAAGCTTCGGCGCGAAGGCCGAGAGCAGGTGTCCCCCGGTGAAGGGCGGCAGCGGCACAAGGTTCACCACGGCGAAGACCACGCTCATCTGCCCCAGCACGTTGAGCCAGGCGGTGATCTGGTTCGAGAGCGAGGGCGGTAGCAGCGCCACCGCCGGCGCCCGCAGCAGCTGCAGCAGCATGCAGCCGGCGACCACGCCTGCGAGGCTTATGACCACGCAGGCGACCAGTCCCCAGCGCCCGCCCTTCAGCTCCGACGCATCGATGCGCATCGGCCTGATCCAGCCCCACAACGTGAGCACGGCAGTGACCAGCCCCAGTACGTCCAGGTGCCCGAAGGGCCCCGCATGCAGGCGTCCGTCATAACCCGGCCCCCTGTCCCCGAGCAGGCGCGCCGTGCCTGCAAGGAGCAACCCATGCAGGGCGGTGATGGCGAGGAAGGCCACCCCCCGGAGAAGGATGCCCGAGAGGGTAAGCTCGAAAGTCATTGCGGCAGGCTCGAGGGCCCCAGGTGATGCCGCTCGATCATCTCCGCCAGCGAGCCATCCGCAATCAGTTCCTCGATGGCCTCCCCGAGAATCGAGTTGAGATAGGTGTTGCTGGATCGCGTGGCGATCGCGAGCTCGGTGCGGCGCTCCTGGAACGGCAGGGGCAGCTGGTGGTAACCGGCCGCTTCCGGATCGCCCTTGGTGGCGAAGTAGAGCGCCGGCTCCCAGACCAGCGCGGCGCCGATGCTGCCCTCGTTCAGCTTCTCGAGCACCCGCTCGTTGTTGTAGTAGGGGCGCCGGACCCAGCGCTTCCCCTCGGGCAGCGAGCGCAGGTAGGAAGCCAGCCGGTTGTCGGCGGTCGAGAGGCTGCGGCTGCCGATGCCGTGCTCGAACGGCAGGTCCCCGAGCCGCTTGATCGCCGGGTCGCGTGCGATCAGCACGCTGCTGGTCGACAGATAAGGCCGGGTCAGGCGAACCCATTCGGGCGCGGTGCGCGAGAGCACATAGCCGATGATCGCGTCGCACTCCTCGGCGATGAGCACGAAAAGCTGCTGGGCGGTGTAGGGCAGGCGATAGTCGAGCGGCGTCGTCGGCACGCCATTGCTGCGCAGCGGCACCAGTTTGGCCTCGAGCAGCAGAACCGAGCCAATCGCCTCGGCAAGCTCCTGGTCAAAGGCGGCCGTCATACCCTCCTTGTTGTAGCAGAAGGTGACGCTGTTGCCGTCCTGGCGCATCGTGTCGGTATAGAGGTCGCGCGGCACGACGT
>JAEYTN010000539.1 GCA_023433985.1 Pseudomonadota bacterium
CACATCATCCAGCCCTTCGGCGGCTTCGACATCGTCGACCTCAAGTTCGGCGAAAAGACCCTGCGCGCCCGCACCACCTCCGGCTTCGTCGACAAGGCGGGCACCCAGGTCTTCGCCAGGCTCGATCCGGCGCAGGCCCACTTCTTCGACAGCAAGTCGGGCGCCTCGCTCGGCATCCGGCTCGGGAACTAAGAGCAATGGCCCGCATCCGCCTCGAAAACATCTCCAAGACCTTCGGCCAGCACACCGCCGTCGAGGACCTCGATCTCGACGTCGCCGATGGCGAGTTCTTCGTCCTCCTCGGCCCCACCGGCGCCGGCAAGACCACTACCCTGCGCATGATCGCCGGGCTGGAGAAGCCGACCGTCGGCAACATCTCGATCAACGACGTCAACGTGAACGCGTGGGGCCCGGCCGAGCGCGACGTGGCGCTGGTGCTCCAGCAATACTCGCTCTACCCGCGCCTCACGGTGCGCGAGAACCTCAGCTTCCCGCTCCGCTCCCGCATCCGCAGGATGAGCGAAGCCGATATCGAAAAGCGCATCGACTACGCCAGCAAGACACTCCGCATCACCCACCTCCTCGACCGCAAGACCGACCGGCTGTCGGGCGGCGAGATGCAGCGCGTTTCCATCGGCCGCGCCATCGTGCGCGAGCCGCAGGTCTTCCTCATGGACGAGCCGCTTTCCGCCCTCGACGCCAAGCTGCGCGAGTCCCTGCGCTCCGAGCTCAAGGACCTGCAGATGCGGCTCGGCGCCACCTTCATCTTCGTCACCCACGACCAGGTCGAGGCCATGACCATGGGCGACCGCATCGCGGTGATGAACCACGGCCAGATCGTCCAGGTCGGCCGCCCGCAGGATGTCTACACCAACCCGCGCAACACCTTCGTCGCAAGCTTCGTCGGCTCCCCCGCCATCAACCTGCTGGACGGCCGCATCGTCGCCAACGGCGCCGTCATGGATACCAATTTCCAGCTCCCGCTCGCGGGTTCTGGCGCCAGCGAGGGGCCCTACATCTTCGGCATCCGTCCCGAGGACGTCGCGGTCGAATCCGGCGCACCGGTCGAAGCGCGCGTCCACGACATCGAGAACCACGGCATCGAGAAGATCGTCACCATGCGCGTCGGCGATCATCTCCTCCGCGCCGCCGTCCCCGCCCGCGTCGCCGTCGCCGTCGAAGACCAGATACGCTTCGGCTGGAACCCCGCCAAAGTCATGCTCTTCGACGCCACCACCGGCATAAACCTGAGGCACCAGGCGGCATGAAGTGGAACGCTGAGAACGACGGTGGTTCTCCACCGCACGGCGGGGGAGGGGGACCAAGCGAAGCTTGGTGGCGGGGGCGCGAACGCGCTCAACGCTTGAAGAACACTTGAACGGAACGACCCTTCAGGGAGGAGGGGGACCATGCCCGACCACACCAACAACTACCCGAAACTCCACAACGCCACCTGGCCCGGCGTCGTCGGCAAGGGCGCCCCGGACTCCGAGCCGATCATCCCGCTCGATACCCTCCTCACTCTCACCTCCAAGGCCGAGTACGAAGGCCAGAAATTCGATGGCGTCGACCTCTGGCTCGCCGATCCCCACATCTCCATCGACAGCAGCAAGGACGACATCAAGCGCGTCGCCGACCACATTGCCGGCTTCGGCCTCAAGGTCGGCAGCTTCGTTGCGCCGATCTGGGGCGGCGCCGGCGGTGGTTCGGCCATGGGCGACGCCGACGACGTCAAGCGCTTCCTCACCCAGGTCGAAAAGGCCTGCCGCATCGGCCAGTGGATGCGCGAGATCGGCATCCGCCCCACCGGCGGCGTGCGCGTCGACTCGTCCACCGGCGTCGAGGCCTGGGACAAGGACCCAGCCGGCAACACCCGCAAGATCGCCGACACGTTCCGCGAAGCCGGCCGCATCGCCCAGCACTATGGCGAGTATATCGTCGCCGAAGGCGAGATCTGCTGGGGCGGCATGCACTCCTGGCGCGAGAACGTGAAGCTGCTCGAACTCGTCAACATGCCCGGCGTCGTCGGCTACCAGGCCGACATGGCCCATTCCATGCTCTTCGTCCTCGGCGCCAACGCCGAGAAGGACCGCATCCTCCCCGCCGACTACCAGTGGAGCGACAAGGCCGGCCTCGACGCCGCCTACCACAAGGTCGCCGACGCGCTCCGCCCCTGGACGCTCGATTTCCACGTCGCCCAGAACGACGGCACCACCTTCGGCTCCGGCGACCACGAAAAGACCGGCCGCCACTGCCAGATCGACGACCCGGACGGCCGCCTCGATGTCACGAAGCACGCCGGCTACTGGCTGCGCGACGACAAGGGCGCGCTCACCAAGCGCATGCGCCACATCTGCTGGGACGGCTGCATGTTCCCCAACGCCGTGATGGAGCAGCAGGCCACCTGGAACAAGATCCTCGGCGCCATGGTGAAAGTCCGCGACGCCCACGGCTGGAAGGAATAACGAGCATGTCAAAGCACCTGAACATCGGCATGGTCGGCTACGGCTTCATGGCCCGCGCCCATTCCAACGCATGGGCCAACGTCGCCCACTTCTTCGATACCGGCTACCGTCCGGTCCTCAAGGCCGCCGCTGCGCGCAACGAGAGCAAGCTGCGCCGCTTCGCCGACCAGTGGGGCTACGAAAGCGTCGAGTCCGACTGGCGCGCCCTCGTCGAGCGCAAGGATATCGACGCCATCGATATCTGCGTGCCCAACGACCTCCACGCCGAAATCGCCATCGCCGCGGCCCAGGCCGGCAAGATGGTGCTCACCGAAAAGCCGCTCGCCCGCACCGCGGCGGAAGGCCAGCCCATGGTCGATGCGGTCGAGAAGGCCGGCGTCCCCAACATGGTCTGGTACAACTACCGCCGCGTCCCCGCGGTCACCCTGATCAAGCACATGGTCGACGAGGGGCGGCTGGGGAAGATTTTCCACTACCGCGCCAAGTTCCTGCAGGATTGGACGATTTCGCCCGACGTGCCGCAGGGCGGCGCGGCCACCTGGCGCCTCGATGTCGAAGCCGCCGGCTCCGGCGTCACCGGCGACCTCCTCGCCCACTGCCTCGATACCGCCACCTGGATCAATGGCGGCATCTCCTCGCTCACCGCCATGACCGAGACCTTCATCAAGGAGCGCACCCACGCCGAGACCGGCAAGAAGCAGGCCGTCGGCATCGACGACGCGGCCGCCGTCCTCACCCGCTTCAAGAACGGCTCCCTCGGCACCTTCGAATCCACCCGCTACGCCCGCGGCCACAAGGCCGGCTACACGCTCGAGATCAACGGCGAAAAGGGCTCGCTGAGCTGGGACCTGCACGACCTCAACCGCGTGCAATATTTCGACCACGGCGTCGCCGGCGCACAGCGCGGCTGGACGGACATCCTCGTCACCGACGGCGACCACCCCTACCTCGGCAAGTGGTGGGTCCTCGGCCTCATCATCGGCTACGAGCATTCCTTCACCCACCAGGCCGCCGATTTCCTCGAAGGCCTCAAGACCCACACCCCCGCCTCGCCCACCTTCCGCGAAGCACTGGAGACGAACAGGATCTGCGACGCCATCCTCGCCTCCGGCAAATCGGGGTCTTGGGTGAATCTATGAAACTCGGCTTCGACCTCCTCCTCTGGACCACCCACGTCACCGAGCAGCACTGGCCAATCCTCGATCGCCTCAAGGCCACCGGCTACGACGGCGCCGAAATCCCCATGTTCGAGGGCGAAGTCGCCCACTACCGCCGGCTCGGCCAGCGCCTCCGCGACGCCGGCCTCGCCTCCACCGGCATCGGCGTCATGTCGGGGGGCAACGCCATCTCGCCCGACAAGGCGGCGCGCGAGGGCGCGCTCGACCACCTCAAGTGGCTGATCGATTGCACCGAGGCCATCGGCGGCGACGTCTGCGCCGGCCCGTTCCACCAGCCGCTCGGCGAGTTCTCGGGCCGCGGCCCCACCGCCGACGAAGTGAAGTGGTGCGCCGAGGTCCACAAGGAAGCCGCCCGCTACGCCGCCTCAGCCGGCATCACCCTCGCGGTCGAGCCCCTTAACCGCTTCGAATGCTACTTCCTCAACACCATGGAGCAGGCGACCGAACTCGCTCGCCTCGTCGACGAGCCCAACTACGGCTACCTCTTCGATACCTTCCACACCAATATCGAGGAAAACGACGTCCCGGCGCTCATCGCCAAGACCATCCACGCCATCCGCCACGTCCACATCACCGAGAACAATCGCGGCGTCCCCGGCGCCGGCCACATCGACTTCGCCTCGATCTTCTCGGCCCTGAAGCACGCCGGCTGGGACGGCTGGCTCACTGTCGAAGCCTTCGGCTCGGCCCTCCCCGACCTCGCCGCCGCCACCAAGATCTGGCGCCCCCTCTTCGCCCGCGAGGAAGACGTCTACGAGGGAGGCTACAAACTCATGCGCGAAGGCTGGGCAAAAGCCTAGGGCGGCGCCGACGCCGCCATGATCCTCCACCGCGAAGCGGGGGAGGGGGAC
>JAEYTN010000334.1 GCA_023433985.1 Pseudomonadota bacterium
GCGCCAACCTTCGCGAGGAGAGCGAGAAGGGCAATCCCGTCGTCCGCTTCGATGATCTCGCCGATTTCGCCGAGGGCCAGCTCTTCGTCTTCCACCTCGACGAGCGGCGCTGGGAGGCCTCCGCCGACTACCTGCAACGCCTCGCGAGCCTGGCTCCGGGCAATGTGTGGCTCGCCGCCGCCGCGACGTTCAAGGGCAATGACCGCGCCCGCCTCAACCGCCTCGCCCATACCGCTGCCCAGGCGGGCGTGCCGCTGCTCGCCGTCAACGACGTGCTCTACCACGAGCCCGGCCGCCGCATCGTACAGGACGTGGTCACCTGCATCCGCGAACACCTGACCCTCGAAACCGCCGGGCGAAGGCTCGTGCAGAACGCCGAGCGGCACCTGAAGCCGCCCGCCGAGATGGCTCGCCTGTTCGCCGAGCACCCCGATGCCATCAGGCAGACCCAGGTGCTGCTCGGCCGGATCGGCTTCACCCTCGACCAGCTACGCTACAACTATCCCACCGAAACGGTCGGCAACGGCGAGAGCGCGCAGGAAACGCTGGAGCGCCTCACCTGGGCGGGCGCCGACCGCCGCTACCCCAAAGGCGTGCCTGACGACATCAAGCGCAGCCTGTGGAACGAGCTCTGCCTCATCGCCTACAAGGGCTACGCCTCGTATTTCCTCACCGTGGAAGACATCGTCCGCCATGCCCGGGAGAACCTGAGGATCCTCTGCCAGGGGCGCGGCTCGGCCGCCAACTCGGCCGTCTGCTATTGCCTGGGCATCACCGAGGTCGACCCCACCAAGGTGACGCTGGTCTTCGGCCGCTTCATTTCAACCGAGCGCGACGAGCCGCCCGATATCGACGTCGATTTCGAGCACGAGCGGCGCGAGGAGGTGATGCAGTATGTCTACGCCAAGTACGGCGGCGAGCGTACCGGCCTCACCGCTACTGTGATCAGCTACCGCTCCAAGAGTGCGGTGCGTGAGACCGCCAAGGTCTTCGGCCTCTCCGACGATACCATCGCGGCCATCAACCAGTTGCACTGGGGCTGGGGCAATGCCGCCGACCTCACCGGCATCAATATGGTCGGCCTCGATCCGAACGACCCCACGCTTACCCAGATGTTCAACGTCGTCGCAGCGCTGAAGAGCTTCCCGCGGCACCTGAGCCAGCATGTGGGCGGCTTCGTCATCACCCGCGACTCGCTCGAAAGCCTGGTGCCGATTTCGAAGACCGCGATGGAGAGCCGCACCATCGTCGAATGGGACAAGGACGACATCGATGCGCTCGGCATCCTCAAGGTCGATATCCTCGCCCTCGGCATGCTCACGGCGCTGCGGCGCTCCTTCGAACTCCTGCACCAGCATTACGGCCGCGACGTCACCCTCAACGAGCTGATGGCCGAGGAGGTCGAGCCCGAGGTAAAAGCCCCGGTCTACCGCATGACCCACCGCGCCGACACGATCGGCGTATTCCAGATCGAAAGCCGGGCGCAGATGTCCATGCTGCCCCGGCTGAAGCCCGTCGAGTTTTATGATCTCGTCATCGAGGTGGCGATCGTCCGCCCCGGTCCCATCCAGGGCGGCATGGTGCATCCCTACCTAAAGCGGCGTCAGGGTATAGAGGAGGTCGAGCCGATGCCGCCCGATCTCTACGAGGTGCTGAAGCGCACCTATGGCGTGCCGCTGTTCCAGGAGCAGGCGATGCAGATCGCCATTGTCGCTGCCGGCTTCACCCCCGGCGAGGCCGACAAGCTGCGGCGCGCCATGGCCACCTTCCGGCGCAACGGCACCATCCACACGCTGAAAAAGCGCTTCATTTCCGGCATGATCGGCAAGGGCTACGCCCCGGATTTCGCCGAGCGCTGCTTCAGCCAGATCGAGGGTTTCGGCGATTACGGCTTCCCCGAAAGCCATGCCGCGAGCTTTGCGCTCCTCGTCTACGCCTCGTGCTGGATGAAATGCCACTACCCCGACGTGTTCGCCTGTGCGTTGCTCAACAGCCAGCCCATGGGCTTTTATGCTCCGGCGCAGATCGTCCGCGACGCCATCGAGCATGGGGTGGACGTCCGGAATGTCGACGTCAACCGCTCCGACTACATCCACGTGCTCGAAGACGGCGCCCCGGCCAACCAGCGCATCGCCAGGCAGCACGCAGAAATGCGCGACGATATCTGGTCGACCAAGGCCATCCGCCTCGGCCTGAAACAGGTCACCGGCCTCAAGGAGGCCCATGCCAACCTGATCGTGGCGCGCCGCGGCCGGGGCTATGCCTCGATCCGCGACCTCTGGCTCAGGACCGGTATCCCGGTCGAAACGCTGGAGAAGCTGGCCGAAGCCGATGCCTTCGGCTCGCTCGGCCTTTCCCGCCGCGAGGCGCTGTGGACGGTACGCGGCCTGCGCGGCTCGGCGGGCGCCGAGCGGCTGCCACTGTTCTCGGTCGGCAAGCGGCCCGAGCAGGCCGACGATGCGCAGGGCGACCTGCCGCTGATGCCGGCAGGAGAGAGCGTGGTGCACGACTACCGCACCATGACCCTGTCGCTGAAGGGCCATCCACTGAGCTTCATGCGCGCCGAGCTCGACCGCCGCCGCACGGTGCGCTGCGCTGACCTCGTCGACCAGCGCGACGGCGCCTGGGTCGAGGCGGCGGGCCTCGTGCTGGTGCGCCAGCAGCCTGGCACCGCATCAGGCGTCATCTTCGCCACCCTCGAGGACGAGACCGGCGTCGCCAACATCATAGTATGGCCCAAGACCTTCAAGCAGCACCGCAAGGTGGTGCTCGGTTCACGCGCCATGGCGGTGCGCGGCAAGCTGCAGCGCGAGGGCCTCGTGGTCCACATCGTCTCGCACGATTTCTACGACCTCACCCCGCGCCTGCTCGACATCGCCCAGGGCATCGATCTCGGTGACCAGATGCTGATGCGCGCCGATGAAGGAAAGTCCGGCCCGCCCCGTCCCCGCGACGAAACCGAACGCCGCCGCCGCGAAATGCTGCAACGCCAGGCCAGGGCCGCCCTCCCGAGCGGCCGGAACTTCCACTGACGCAGGATTGGGGCTTGCCACGCGGGCATCGAGGTGGCCGGGGTCCTCCACCGCGTGCGGGAAGGGCATGCGCAGCAGATGCGTGGTGGACCCGCTCGCCTCAGGCCAGCAGCACGTCCTCGGTGCGGCTCTTCACGGCATCGGCCAGCGTGGTGCGGTCGAGGACTTCGCGGGTGGCCATGGTGACGCGGGCAAAGACGTGGCGGATTTCGCAGGTGCCTTCGTCGGCGCAGTCGGTGCAGCGGCGGTAGGCGATCTTCGACAGGCACGGCAGCGGTGCGATGGGCCCATCGATCAGCCGCAGCACCTCGCCGAACGTCACCTGGTCGGCCGAGCGCAGCAGCACGTAGCCGCCCAGCCTGCCGCGGCGGCTCATCACGATGCCGGCGCGCTTCAGCTCCAGCAGGATCTGCTCGAGGAATTTCTTCGGGATGGCCTGCTCGCGCGAGATCTCCGAGATCATCAGCGAGTCGCCCGGCGGGATGCGGCAGAGCGCCACCAGGGCCCGGAGCGCGTATTTGGCTTTTTGCGAGATCATCGATCGAGGCACTTGGGGGCGCACAATCGCCCCCTCTTTCTCTTGCTATAGGACGGACCGCTCCCGCCCGCCACCGCCAAACGGCAACGCGGTGAACGGTCTCAAACCTTCTCTTCCACCGGCGGCGGCACTTCCGGGTTGAACGGATCGCCCGCCCGCGTCGCCGGCGTGGCGGGACGCGGGGTTGCCGGCACCAGCGGTGCCAGTCGCTGCTCGGGCGTCATCTCCACCACTTCGGAGAGCGGGTGCTCGGCTTCGGGGGCCGGATCGGGCTCCTCGCCCAGCGACGAAACCACGTAGGGCGGCTCCGCCGGACCGATATCGGGGTGCTGGATATGCGCGGCCTCGATCGCCTCGGCGAGCAGGTTGGGATCGGGAGTGAGCTTCCGCGCCCCGGCGCCCTCGACCAGCGGCTCGAGCGCCGAGGCGACTGCGTCGGCGGCGGTGATCTCGGCGACGGCGCTCGAATCGCGGTTGACCACGTCGGCCATGCCCATGGCGATCTCGCGCTCGCCCATGATCACCACATTGGCGCCCAGCGACTTGAGGTGCCCCTCCTCCTCGTCCGAATGGGCGCGCGCCACGATCAGCGCCTTGGGGTTATGCTTGCGCGTCTGCTCAACCGCCTGCCCCGCCTCGAACGCGTTGGGAATGGCGACGATCACCGTCTGCGCCATGTCGACATTGGCGAGGTTCAGCACCCGCGCCCCGGCGGCATTGCCGACGATCACCTCGAAGCCCTTGGCTCGGGCGGCATTCACCCGCGCCTCGGCATCCTCGACGACGAGGAAGCTCGCCTGCCGCTCGTTCAGCGCCTCGGCGACAACCGTACCGACCCGGCCATAGCCGACGAGCACGATGTGGCCGGTCTTGCTGGTCGCCTGGGCCGGTTCTTCCTCCGGCACCGCTTCGGCCGCGGGCTGCACCGGGGCGAAGCCCGGCTCGGTGCGGGCTGTCGCCATGTCGGCCGGCGCCGCGCCGAACTTCTGCTCGAGCCGCGGCCGGAGCCCGTCGAGCAGCATGAAGATCACGGGGTTGAGGATGATCGAGATGATCGCGCCCGCGAGGATCAGGTCGCGCCCCTCGGCCGGCAGGATGCCGAGGCCCACGCCCAGTGCCGCGAGGATGAACGAGAACTCGCCGATCTGCGCCAGGCTGGCCGAGATGGTGAGGGCGGTCGAAACCGGCTGCCGGAACGCCAGCACGATCAGGAACGAAAACACCGACTTGCCCACCACGATGATCAGCACCGTGGCGATCACGGGCAGCGGGTCGCGCAAGAGGATCGAGGGGTCGAACAGCATGCCGACCGACACGAAGAACAGCACCGCGAACGCATCGCGCAGCGGCAGGCTTTCGTTGGCGGCGCGATGGCTGAGCTCGCTTTCCGACAGGATCATGCCGGCAAAGAAGGCGCCGAGCGCCAGCGACACGCCGAAGAGATACGCAGCCCCCGCCGCGACGCCCAGCGCAATGGCGAGCACCGCCAGCCGGAACAGCTCGCGGCTGCCGGTATGGGCGGTGTAGTGGAGCACGAACGGGATCACCCGGCGCCCCACCACCAGCATGAAGCCGACAAAGGCGGCAAGCTTCACCACGGTGACCGCAAGGATGCCGAACAGCCCGAGCGGGCCGCTGAAGCGTTCGACGAAATCGACGAACGGGTCGTGCACCGCCGCCGCTTCCACGCCGTAGATCGAGGCGATGGCCGGGATGAGCACCAGCGCCAGCACCATCGCGATATCCTCGACGATGAGCCAGCCGACGGCGATGCGGCCCTTCTCGCTTTCGACCATGTGGCGGTCCTGCAGCGCCTTGAGCAGCACCACGGTAGAGGCGACCGACAGCGCGAGGCCGAAGATCAGGCCCGCGCCGAGCGACCAGCCGAGCAGCAGCGCCAGCCCCAGGCCGAGCACGGTGGCGCCGCCGATCTGCACCAGCGCGCCGGGGATGGCGAGCGCCCGCACGCTCAGCAGGTCCTTGAGCGAGAAGTGGAGGCCGACGCCGAACATCAGCAGGATGACGCCGATTTCGCTGAGCTCGGTGGCGAGCTCTATATCGCCGACGAAGCCCGGCGTATGCGGTCCCACCAGCACGCCGGCGATCAGGTAGCCGACCAGCGGCGGCATGCGGAGGCGATTGGCAATGGCCCCGAAGATGAAGGCAAGTACCAGACCCGCGACGATCGTCGAGATCAGGGGGGTATGGTGGGGCATCGCTTCAGGCCTCCGGCGGGAATTACCCTGCTTCTGGTTGAGTGTGACAAAGCAGGAACATGGTGGAAAGGCCATGCCCGTGCAAGGGTGAGACACGCGCAAAACTGCGGCGAATCATGGGCCGGCCCCCTCCCTAGACGAATGGATGAGGAGATTTTTTCGGCGGCAGAACTGGGCGGCGGATGATCTTCCGCCTCGAAGAGGAGCTGGTTCCCCGGCTCACCATCCCGAGGCATGATTCACGTGGAACAGCCGGTGGCGCTCAGGCCCGCATCACCAGCTTGATCTCACCGAATTCCGGCGCCCGGCCGATGGCCTCCGGTACCTCCCGCAGGTCGATCGTCCGCGTGATGAGGCGGTCGAGGTTGAGCCCGCCCGAGGCGATCAGCGCGGCGGCCCGTGGCATCGTCAGCGGGTTGAGCCACGCGCTCTCGACCCGCAGTTCCCGCGTCAGCAGGTCGAAGGGCAGCATCGTGGCCGTCGCGCCCTGCGCCACGACGCCGAACACCACCACCGTGCCGCCACGCCGGCAGAGTCGCAACGACTGCTCGAAGGTTTCGGGCACGCCGGCACACTCGATCACCACATCGGCGCCACCCGGCAGCGCCGCCTCGAAGGCCGCATCGCCCGCGGCCGGGTCGATGGCATGGGTCGCCCCCAACTCGAGCGCCAGTTGCCGCCGCGGCGCCTGCCGCGTGGACAGGGCCACCGTCCCTGCCCCGGCCTGCAACGCCAGTTGCACCATGAGGAGGCCGATGACCCCGCCGCCGAGGATCAGCACCGCGGCGCCGGCTGAAATACGAGCCACATCAATGGCATGGAGGCAGCAAGAGACCGGCTCGCAGAACGCGCCATGCAGCGGGTCGAGCCCGGCTGGCAGCTTGGCGGCGTGCCCGGCCGGCACCAGGACGTACTCGGCGAAGCCGCCGTCGCGCTGCACTCCGATGGCGGTGAGGTTTTCGCAGAGGTTCGGCCTGCCCTCGCGGCAGAAACGGCACCGGCCGCAGGCGATGTTGGGGTCGCCGGTGACGCGGTCGCCGCGGGCGAAGCCGGTCACCCCCGGGCCGATTTCCTCAACAATTCCAGCGAACTCGTGGCCGAGCGTCACCGGCCGGGCGGTCGGGTACTCGCCGTGGAACATGTGGCGGTCGGAGCCGCAGATGCCGCAGGCCTCGACCTTGACCAGCAGGTCGCCGGGGCCGGCAACCGGCTTGGGCACCTCGACGACGGCCATCCGGCCGGGCTCGAGCAATCGGGCTGCGCGCATGAACACTCCTCCTGCCGCAGCATGGAAAAGTGCGCGCCAAAAAGCAAAGGGCGCCCGAAACGAGCGCCCCGGATACGTGCGTGGGCCATGAACTTCCGCCAGTCGCGGAACGCTTGTCGCCTCAGGCGTCGACCTTGGCGCCCGACACCACCGCGTGGAGGTCGATCAGGCCGACCATGCGGCTGTCGTGGGTGACGATGCCGTTGAGCAGCTCGGTGTCGATCGAGTTGCCCTCGGGCACGTTGTGGATCTCGTCCTTCGAAACGGTGAGGATGTCCGACACCGCATCGACCAGGATGCCGACCCATTTGTCGCCGACGCTCATCACCACCACGACATGGTTCTTGGTGGGCGAGGTCTGGCCTTCGCCGAAGCGGGCGCGCAGGTCGAAGATCGGCACGATCGTGCCGCGCAGGTTGATGACGCCGCGCACGAACTCGCGGGTATTGGGCAGCGGCGTCGCGCCGTTCCAGGCGCGGAT
>JAEYTN010000568.1 GCA_023433985.1 Pseudomonadota bacterium
ATCGAGTTCTCGAGGTAGAGGAAGTAGCGTCGGATGTTAACGTATTTCCATTCGGGATCGCTCGACAGCGTCCGCGCGCCCCACACCCGGATTCCGCGGTTGGGCAGCGAACGGATGCAGTTGATGCCGAGCGGGTTGAGGACTTCCTGCTCGCCGAAACGCACGTCGCGCTGCAGGCCGAGCGCGCCGGACACGGTCTCGTTGGCCGGCGCTTTCCATACCCCGCGGTTGATGTCGTTGCGGGCGTAGATGCCGCAGACCGAGCCGGACGGGGGCACGTTGATCAGCGCCGGCTGGCGCGGGTCGGCGCCGGCGAGCGGGTTCGAGATCGTGACCCACGGATAGTAGAGCGCGGCGTATTTGCTATCGATCTTGCTCTTGAGCGCGCGCACCCCGGCGATGTCGAGCCCGGGGGGCGTGTCGAGCACCGCGATCCGATAGGCGCGGCGCGCCTCGGCGTGGGTGATGAGGTGGCCGTTGACCGCCGCCGCCAGGTTCGCGTCGCCGAAGGTTTGCGAATCCGGCGCCGCGACCATCGCGATGTCCTCGAGCGCGAGCAGCGAATCGAGCGCGGTCTTGTAGTCCTCGCCCTTCGGGGCGGAGGTCCCGTCGAGGCCGCCCTTCAGCGCGAGCGTGCGCATGCCGGTCTGCGGGTCGAGATCCTTCGACAGGGCCTCGTCGAGGTCCTTGGGCTTGACGCCGGCGGCGACGGTAATCGCGACCGGGTTGGAGAGCTTTGCCGCGGCATCCGGCGGGTCCGCCGCGAGGACGGTGCCGATGTAGCGCGGATGGCTCGGATCGAGGCCGAGCCCGGCGGCCTCGAAGATCGGGCCGTCCGGACCGTGGACGGTCACGCCGAATGTCACGATTTTCACCGCGGTGTCGTTGTCGGTGATCGCGTCGCTGCCCACGACCTTGTAGGCGTTGCCGACGATCACGGTGGTGCCGGCGATCTGCTTGCGGGCCAATTGGTTGGTCGATTCCAGCTCGCTGCGGGCGATCTCGATCCGGTAGTTCTCGTCGGTGCCGGGGATGGTGGTGCCGCCCATGTCGCGGGCGGCGAACTGGACCTTACCGTCGGCCCCGGCATTGACCGGGCCGGCCGCTTTCGCACCCTGCCCGAGAATGCGTGCGACGTAGAGCCGCCCGCCGCCATTGTCGAAGAACGACCGCGCCGCCAGCGCGAGGTAATTGGGAACCGAAACGGCCGGGTTGCCGATCGATAGATTGTCGGCCGAGCCGTAATAGCGCTCGAAGTCGCCGTAGCTGGTCAGCAACGGCGGGGTCGGGTCGTCGGGCTCGACGCTGACCGGACCGCGCGAGGTCATGCCGACGAAGGCGGCGGTGGTGGTGCCCACGCCTTCGATCGACTTGGCGCGGAAGCTCGTCTCCTCGACGAAAACTGCCGGGGCAAGATATTCAGGCATCATCGGCCTCCTTGGCAAAGTCCTCTTGGCTGAGGGAGGTTGGGCGGAAGCGCGGCGCTCACGGCTGCTTCCATTCGAGGGTGAGCGCGGGCTCGGTTCCGGCGGAAAGCTTGACCGGCGTGCCACCCGCGAAGCTCGGTGCGGCACCCTTGGCGAGTTCGTCCGGATCGACGACTCCGGCATCGCGGGACGGCGCGCCGCCGGACGAAGCGGCTTCCGCCGCGGGGGTGAACAGCGCCTTCGCCGGTTCAACCTTGACGATCACCTTGGCTGCAAGGTCGGCGTCAGCGGTCGCTCCTGCGCCCGGGAAAGCGACCGGCAGGTTGGGGAACACGAGCGCTGCCTCGCCGAGCCGGTCGGTCACCGCCATCGCCTCGAACTGGCCGTTGTCGCTGCGCGCGCGCACCAGCGCCTTTCCGACGAGCGCACCATCGCTCTTGCGCCGCAGGGTGACGCGCACCACGCATGAGAGCGCCTCGCGCCGCTGGAGCGGGCTGGCGAGCAAAGTCACTTCGGCGGCGCGGAACAGCGAATCCGCTTCTGCAGCTTTTGCCGGCTCGGGGTTGCGCGGCAGCTTGAGGACGAACCGCCGGGCCTGGAGACGCGGATCCGCCGGCACGATCGACAGTCGAATCGACTTTGAGCCGAGCGCAGGCGTGAGCGGCGGAGCGGCGAAGGCGCCGGCATGGGCGGCGAAGCCCTGAGCCTCGAGAACCGCCACGGTGCCGTCGTCCTTGATAAGCGTTCGGACACCGTCGCCTGTGACGAGAACCGGGGACCTGACCGGACGACCGAAGGCATCGCGCAGCGCCAGCAGCGCGAGCGCTCGTCGATCGAGCAGGTCGGGGCGGAGCATCATCGTCACGGCCTCGGCTCAAGCGCCACGTCGCCGTCGGCGAACGAGAAGCGCGAGGCGACGACCGGGAGCGCGTCCCGGCCGGTTCCGTAGCCGATCCGTACCACGCGGGCCTGGTAGGTCGCCGACAGGCGGTACTTGGTTTTGAAGCCCTCCCACAGGCGGGCCAGCTGGTCCGGGGTCTCGTTGCCGGGTGCGAGCTGGATGACCTCGTCGCGATCCCAGACGTCGCCGAGCAGCTGACC
>JAEYTN010000053.1 GCA_023433985.1 Pseudomonadota bacterium
GACGAGGGCACGGTGGTGGCCGGGGTCCTGACCCGGTCGAAGTGCCCGTCGGCCGCCGTCGACTGGTGCCGCGACAACCTTCCGGGCGGCAAGGCACGGGCGCTGCTGGTCAATTCCGGCAACGCCAATGCCTTCACCGGCAAGAAGGGCAGGGCCGCCGTCCAGCTCTCGGCGGACATCGTCTCGAAGGCGCTGGGCGTCCAGCCTTCCGAAATCTTCCTCGCCTCGACGGGCGTCATCGGCGAGCCGCTGCCGGCGGAAAAGTTCGCCGGCGTCACCGACGCGCTGGCCGCCCGCCTGGCGCCCGGTCCGTGGATGGACGCGGCCAAGGCGATCATGACCACCGACACCTTCGCCAAGGTCGCCACCGCCACGGTCGAGTTCGACGGCGTGCCGGTGAAGATCGCGGGCATCGCCAAGGGCTCGGGCATGATCGCTCCCGACATGGCGACGATGCTCAGCTTCGTGTTCACCGACGCGCCGATCTCAGCCGCCGTGCTCAGGGGGCTGCTGCAGCCGGCAATCGACGCGAGCTTCAACGCCGTCACGGTCGACAGCGACACCTCGACCTCCGACACCTGCCTCGTCTTCGCAACGCAGAAGGCCGGAATCGAGCCGATCACCTCGGCCGATGACCCGCGGGCCGGTGCCTTTGCCGAAGCGCTCGCTGACGTGCTGCACGAACTCGCGATCCATGTCGTCCGCGACGGGGAGGGCGCGACCAAGATGGTCACCGTCACTGTCGAAGGGGCCGAGAGCGACCGGAGCGCCTTCCGCATTGCGCAGGCGATCGCCAACTCGCCGCTGGTCAAGACCGCCATCGCCGGCGAGGACGCCAACTGGGGGCGCGTGGTGATGGCCGTGGGCAAGGCCGGCGAGCCTGCCGACCGCGACCGGCTGTCGATCAGCTTCGGCGATATCCGCGTCGCCACCGAAGGCGAGCGCGATCCGAACTACGACGAGGCCGCCACCTCGGCTTACATGAAGAACGAGGAAATCGAGGTCCGAGTCGGCATCGGGCTGGGGTCGGGGACGGCGACGGTCTACACCTGCGACCTCACGCATGGCTACATCACCATCAATGGCGACTACCGGTCCTGATGGTTCCCCTAAGCGTCAGCCAGATCGAAGGAGCCACCCTCACTGCCTGGCCCGCCCTCCGGCAGGCCCATGACGGGTTGTGGCTGTGGCGATATGCGCGCGGCTACACCAAGCGCGCCAACTCGATCCACTGCCTCGACCCGAGCGATGGCGGTTATGCCGAACTCCGCCTGCAGCGGCTCGCTGAACTGTCGCGGGAGCACGGCATCGCCCCGGTGTTCCGCGTCACGCCGCTCACCCCTCCCGAAGTCATCGAGGTGCTCGACGGGCTGCAGTGGGAGGAGTTCGAGCCGTCCGTGGTGATGGCGATGGAAATGCCGGATGTCGATTTCCCGGTCGAGTTCACCACCCGATACTTCGATCCCAACGATCCCGAATGGTACAAGGCGCAGGGCCACATGTCGGGCTACTCGACCGAGACCCTCGAGGTGCTGTCGCAGGTTCTCGGCACCATCGCGTGCGAGTGCCAGGGCGTGCTCGTCTATCACAAGGCCGGGCTGCCGGTCGCGGCGGTGCTCGCCTGTGTCGCGAGCGGCATGGGCATCTACCTCAATGTCGTCACCCATCCTTCCGCCCGCGGCATGGGCTACGGCCGGGCGGCGATGGGGGCGGCGATCAATTGGGTACGCTCGCGGGGTGCGCATCACTCTGCGCTGCAGGTGCTCGCCAGCAACCTGCCGGCGATCAATCTCTACGCCTCGCTCGGCTTCGGCGAAGTCTATCCCTATATCTATCGGCGTTCGCCGGACTGGGGTCGCTGATGAAGCTGATGCTGGTTGCCGCCGTGGCGCTGGTCGATGCCGACCGGCGCGTGCTCATCGCCCAGCGGCCCGAAGGCAAATCCCTGGCCGGGCTGTGGGAGTTTCCCGGCGGCAAGATCGAAGAGGGCGAAACGCCCGAGCAAGCATTGATCCGCGAGCTTGAAGAAGAGCTAGGTATTTCCACCAAGTCTGCGTGTCTCGCACCTGTAAGCTTTGCGTCTCACTCTTACGAAAGCTTTCATCTTCTGATGCCACTTTACGTCTGCCGTAAGTGGCAGGGAACGCCTGTGGCCCGCGAACACGCCGCCCTCAAGTGGGTGCGCCCGCAAGCCCTGCGCGACTACCCCATGCCGCCGGCCGACGAACCGCTGATCGCGGCACTTTGCGATCTGCTCTGAGGGGGTAGTCATGCAAGCACTCGCGATCGCGCTGCGTCGCTTCTCGGCCGACGAGACCGGGGCCACCGCCATCGAGTACGGGCTGATCGCGGCGCTGATTGCCGTCGGCGCCATCGTCGCCATGACCTCGTTCGGCGGCAGCCTCGGCGGCATGTTCAACACGGTCTCGACCAAGGCCGGCGCCGCGCTCAACAACGCCGGCACCTGACGCTTCAGGCCTTCTTTTCCAGCACGTCCTTGAGGCTCACCGTGGCGCTGCCGCGGCGGGCGGGTTGCTGCTGGCTCTCGTGCGCGGCCCAGCCCGACATCCAGATCAGCTCCAGCGTCGCCCGCACCCGCGTGTCGGGGTCCAGCGCCAGGGCGCCATAGGCCTCGATCGCCGCCGCCAGCAATCGCCGCGTCACCGGCCGTCCGGGGCGGTCGGCCAGGGGGTTCTGGGCACCGAGCGCCTTCAGTTCGGCCATCAGCTTCAGCGGATGGCCGTAGCGCACGGTGTGCGTCTCGACATCCGTGACGGGCAGGGTGAAGCCTGCCCGCTGCAACAGGCCGCCGGCATCGGCCAATGGGATGAACGGCGCTACCCGCGCGAAGGCGCCGCCCGACACCTCCGCTTCGGCCGTCAGCCAGGCCTCGCGCAACTCGGTCAGGCTCGCGCCCCCGATGGCGACGGCCATGAACAGCCCATCGGGCCTGAGATGCCGCCTGAGCCGGGCGAGGAACCCCACCACGTCGTTGACCACCGTCAGGTCGAACATCGAGACGATGAGGTCGTAGTCGTCCCGCGGCAGCAGCACGGCCTCGGGGTCGACCAGCACCGCGCCCTCGGAGCCCACCACGGTTGACGCTCGCTCGAAGCGGAACGCGCCGTTGGCCGAGCGCCCCATCACCGGGAGCTCGCGTGCGTCGGGCGCCATGATCAGCGCCGCCTCGAAGTCGCGCGTCACGGTGATGAGCCGCGTCGCCAGGTCGTCGAGCGCCAGCTTCGTGACGAAGTCATCCGCATCCCGCCGCCGCGCGAAGTGGCGCGCGATCAGCTCGCGGTCGAACACCTTCGGGGGCAGGGAGGACATAGGCAAGCTCGGCGGTTGCACGTAAGGTGCCGCTTATGAAGAGCGGGGGCGAGCTTGTCAAAATCGTTGCGCCGGGCCGGCAACTGCTGCGCCTCGGCCGTGGGGCGCTCGACCTGCTCTACCCGCCGACCTGCCTCGGGTGCGGTGGCCCGGTCGCAGCGGCCGATGCCCTCTGCCCCGCCTGCTTCGGCAAGCTGAGGCCGATCACGGCGCCTTACTGCCCGCGCCTCGGCATCCCGTTCCAGCACGATCTCGGCCCCGGCGCGCTCTCAGCCGAAGCTATTGCCGACCCGCCGCCTTACGAACGTTCGCGCTCGGCTGTGCTCTATACCGAAGTGGCGCGAGCCGTGGTCTCGCGGATGAAATACGGCGACCGACCGGAGCTTGCCGGCTTCTGCGCCCGCCTGATGCATCGCGCCGGCCACGAACTCTGGGGCGACGACGCAGTGCTCGTGCCGGTGCCGCTCAACCGCTGGCGGCAGCTCGGCCGGCTCTACAACCAGTCCACCGAGCTCGCCCGGACGCTTGGCGGCCTCACCGGCATCGCGGTCGAGCCGGGCCTCGTCACCCGGCACCGCCGCACGCGGCAACAGGTCGGCCTCACGCGCGATGCCCGCCACCGCAACGTGGCCGGCGCCTTCCGCGCGCATCCGGACCTGCTCGTGCGCCTCAGGGGGCGTCGCGTCATCCTCGTCGACGACGTCATTACCACCGGGTCCACGGTCGGCGCCATCGCCCGGACATTGACGAAAGCCGGGGTGGATAAAGTCGACGTGATCAGCTTTGCTCGCGTTGTCGTGGGAAGCGAAGCCACCATATAGAATGCAACCCGGCAGCTATCAGGAAACCCAGCCACTTCAATGAAGAAGGTCGAAATCTACACCACGCAGTGGTGCCCGTACTGCCACGCCGCCAAGTCCCTGCTGCAGGAAAAGGGCGTGGACTACGAAGAAGTCGATGCCAACGATCCCGAAGTCCGCATGGCGATGGTGCAGCGCGCCCACGGGCGCCGCACCGTGCCGCAGATCTTCGTTGGCGATACCCATGTCGGGGGCTATGACGACATGGCGGCGCTCGATCGCCGCGGCCAACTGGATCCGCTCCTCGCCGACTGAGGCCCCATGCGCGTCGCCGCCCTGCAGATGAACTCGGGCACCAGGCCCGAACCCAATCTCGATCAGCTCAAGGCCCTCGCCGCCGACGCGGCGGGGCAGGGGGCCACGTATCTCCTGTCGCCGGAGGTCAGCGTTGTCTTCGCCGAGAACCGCGAGGGCCTGCGCGCCGTTGCCGGGGCGTGGGACGGTAACCCGGCCATCGAACGAGTAGCAGGCATCGCCCGCCGCCTTGGCGTGACGCTGCACCTCGGCTCGCTCGCCGTAGCCC
>JAEYTN010000054.1 GCA_023433985.1 Pseudomonadota bacterium
TGGTCGACGTCCCCGGCTTCCTCCCCGGCGTGGCGCAGGAATATGGCGGCATCATCAAGCACGGCGCCAAGCTCCTCTTCGCCTACGCCGAGGCCACCGTCCCCAAGGTCACCGTCATCACCCGCAAGGCCTATGGCGGCGCCTACGACGTCATGGCCTCCAAGCACATCCGGGCTGACGTCAACTACGCCTGGCCCACGGCGGAGATCGCCGTCATGGGCGCCAAGGGCGCGACCGAAATCCTCTATCGCTCGGAACTGGGCGACAAGGACAAGATCGCCAAGCGCACCGCCGACTACGAAGCCCGCTTCGCCAACCCCTTCGTCGCCGCCGAACGCGGCTTCATCGACGACGTCATCATGCCGAGAGGCACGCGGCGGCGCGTAACCCGGGCGTTCGAGATGCTGAAGACGAAGAAGGTCAGCGTCCCGCTGAAGAAGCACGGGAACATTCCGCTGTGAGCATGTTCTCCTCCCTCCTCGTTGCCAATCGCGGCGAGATCGCCTGCCGCGTCATCCGCACCGCCAGGCGCATGGGCATCCGCACTATCGCCGTCTACTCCGATGCCGACGCGCAGGCGCTGCACGTGAAGATGGCCGACGAGGCCGTCCATATCGGCGGCTCGGCCGCTCGCGACTCCTACTTGTCGATCGAGAAGATCATCGCCGCCTGCAAGGCAACCGGCGCCGAGGCCGTCCACCCCGGCTACGGCTTCCTCTCGGAGAACGCCGCCTTTCCCACGGCGCTCGCCGAGGCCGGCATCATCTTCGTCGGGCCGCCGCCAGCGGCCATCGAGGCCATGGGCGACAAGATCACCTCCAAGAAGCTCGCGGCCGAGGCGGGTGTCTCCACCGTACCGGGCCATATGGGCCTGATCGCGAATGCCGACGAAGCTGTCCGCATCTCGCAGGGCATCGGCTACCCGGTGATGATCAAGGCCTCCGCCGGCGGCGGCGGCAAGGGCATGCGCATCGCCTGGAACGATGCCGAGGCGCGCGAAGGCTTCGAGCGATCCCGCTCCGAGGCCCAGTCCTCGTTCGGCGACGATCGCATCTTCATCGAGAAGTTCGTCACCGAGCCGCGCCACATCGAAATCCAGCTGATCGGCGACCAGCACGGCAACATCGTCTACCTCAACGAGCGCGAGTGCTCGATCCAGCGGCGCAACCAGAAAGTCATCGAGGAGGCGCCATCGCCCTTCCTCGACCCCGCGACGCGCAAGGCCATGGGTGAGCAGGCCGTCGCGCTGGCCAGGGCCGTCGGCTATTTCTCGGCCGGCACCACCGAGTTCATCGTCGATGGCAGCCGCAACTTCTACTTCCTCGAAATGAACACCCGCCTGCAGGTGGAGCATCCGGTGACCGAGCTCACCACCGGCCTCGACCTGGTCGAGCTGATGCTGCGCGTCGCCGCGGGCGAGACGTTGCCGCTGACGCAGGACGAGGTGCCACTCAACGGCTGGGCCATCGAGAGCCGCATCTATGCCGAGGACCCGTACCGCAACTTCCTGCCCTCGATCGGACGGCTGACGCGCTACAACCCTCCGGCCGAGAACCTGCCCTTTGTCCGCAACGATACCGGCGTGCAGGAGGGCGACCGCATCTCGACCTTCTACGATCCGATGATCGCGAAGCTCTGTACCTGGGCGCCCAGCCGGCTGGAAGCGATCGACGCGATGGCCGACGCGCTCGATGAGTTCGAACTTGAAGGCGTGGGCAACAACATCCCCTTCGTGTCGGCGGTGATGGCGCAGGATCGCTTCCGCGAAGGCCGCCTCACCACCGGCTACATCGCGGAGGAATTTCCCGGTGGTTTCAACGGCGTAGAGCTGTCGGCGGAATCATTGACGCATCTCGCGGCGCTCGCCTGCTGTTCGGCCTTCGCGCTGGATCATCGGGTCTATACCGGCACGCCTGAGCCCCGTGCCGTGCTGATCGGCGATAGCCGCTGGGACTTTTCGGTCCGCGCTGACGGCATCGAGTATTGGCTCACCGCGCCCGACGGCAAGAAGCTGCTGGTCGAGAGCGGCTGGAGGCCCGGCAATTCGCTCTGCATCGCCCGCGTCGACGGCGAACTGCACCATGTCAAGATCGACCGCGTCACCGGTGGCTTCCGCCTCCGTTGGCAAGGCGCGGACCTCGTTGCCAGGGTGCTGCTGCCGCGCGTCGCCGACCTGATGCCGCTTATGCCGGTGAAGCAGCCGCCGGACCTGTCGAGGTTCCTGCTCTGCCCGATGCCGGGCCAGGTGGTGCGCATCGACGTGGCCGAGGGTGATATCGTCGAAGACGGCCAGACCCTCGCCATCGTCGAGGCGATGAAGATGGAAAACGTGCTCAAGGCTGAAAAGCGCGCCCGGGTCAGCAAGGTGCGGGTGAAGCCTGGCGCCGTGCTGGCGGTGGACGAGGTGATCCTGGAGTTCGAGGCGGTATGAGCGGTCCCACCTTTGCCGAATGGGCGAAGCTCGCCGCGAAGGACCTTCGCGACAGGTCGGTGGAATCGCTGAACCGAGACTATGGCGGGCTGGAGGTGCGAGCGGCTTACTTTCCAGAGGACGCCAGCGACCCCGGCCTCCCCGGCGCCGCCCCGTTTACCCGCGGCGTCCGCGCCACCATGTACGCCGGCCGCCCGTGGACCATCCGGCAATATGCCGGCTTCTCCACTGCCCGCGAGAGCAACGACTTTTACCGCAAGAACCTCGCCGCCGGGCAGAAGGGGCTGAGCGTCGCCTTCGACCTCGCCACCCACCGAGGTTATGACAGCGACCACCCGCGCGTCACGGGCGATGTCGGCAAGGCGGGCGTCGCCATCGACAGCGTCGAGGACATGAAGCTCCTCTTCGACGGCATCCCGCTCGACCAGATGTCGGTTTCGATGACCATGAACGGCGCCGTGCTGCCGGTCCTGGCCATGTTCATCGTCGCGGCCGAAGAGCAGGGAGTGAAGCAGGCCCAGCTCGACGGGACCATCCAGAACGACATCCTCAAGGAGTTCATGGTCCGCAACACCTATATC
>JAEYTN010000061.1 GCA_023433985.1 Pseudomonadota bacterium
CCTGCTGGAACAGGTCGAAGACGTGATCGTCGGGATTGTCGCGCGCGGCGCCGATTTCCTGGACGATCACCTGCTGCTCGCGGTCGAGTTCGTCCTGCTCGAACTGCGAATTCTGCAGGATGTCGGAAAGGATGTCGGCGGCCAGCACCACGTCTTCCTTGAGGACGCGGGCGAAGTAGCCGGTGTGCTCGACGGAGGTGGCGGCGTTGAGGTCGCCGCCGACATTCTCGATGGTGGAGGCGATCTCGAGCGCGTCGCGGCTGCGGGTGCCCTTGAAGGCCATGTGCTCGAGCATGTGCGAGATGCCGTGCTCGGCCTCGGTTTCGCTGCGCGAGCCGGCCTTGACCCAGATGCCGAGCGAGGCGCTTTCGAGATGGGGCATATCGTCAGTGAGTACGGTCATGCCGTTGTCGAGCGTAGTACTCCTGACCGTCACTTCAGCTCCTCCGGCGCATGGGTCCGCGCCATGATGAAGTTCTCGACTTCACCCTGGTTGTTGTCGAGGACCGTGAAACGCTCGGTCCTGTCGTAGAGATCAGACAACCATGGGGGCAGCGAGGGTTCAATGCCCGAGGCGGCGAGCACGGCCGCGGGGAACTTGGCCGGGTGCGCCGTGGCGAGGGTGACCACCGGGGCGGTGCCGCCGGTGAGCGTGCGGGCGACGTTGACGCCGACCGCCGTGTGCGGATCGAGCAGGTAGCCCGAGGCCTTGTGGATGGTCGAGATGGTGAAGCTGGTCTCCGCCTCGCCGGTGCGGCCGGCGGTGAACTGGCGGCGGATCGCCTCGAGCCCCTCATGCGGGATGGAGAAGCTGCCGGACTGGCGGAGGCTCGACATCATGGAAACGACGGCCTCGGCGTTGCGGCCGACCGACTCGAACAGGAGGCGCTCGAAGTTCGAGCTGACCTGGATATCCATGGACGGGCTCATCGTCGGGTTGACGCCGGTGACCTCATAGCGGCCGGTTTCCAGCGTGCGGGCGAGGATATCGTTGGCGTTGGTGGCGATGGCGAGGGTGCGGATGGGCAGCCCCATCCTGGCGGCGCAGTAGCCGGCGAAGATATCGCCGAAATTGCCGGTGGGGACGGCGAAGATCACTTCGCGATGCGGCGCGCCGAGGGCGGCGGCGGCGGTGAAGTAGTAGACGATCTGCGCGACGATGCGGCCCCAGTTGATGGAGTTGACGCCGGAGAGCTTCACCTCGTGGCGGAAGCGCTGGTTGGCGAACAGTCCCTTCACGATGTCCTGGCAATCATCGAAGGTGCCGCGCAGCGCGATGTTGTGGACGTTGTCGTCGAGCACCGTCGTCATCTGCCGGCGCTGCACCTCGGAGGTGCGGCCCTCGGGGTGGAGGATGAAGATGTCGATGGAGGGGCGGCCGCGGAAGGCCTCGATCGCAGCCGAGCCGGTATCGCCGGAGGTGGCGCCGACGATGGTGGCGCGGGTGCCGCGGCGCGCCAGGATCAGGTCCATGACGCGGGCCAGGAACTGCATCGCCACGTCCTTGAAGGCGAGCGTGGGGCCGTGGAACAGCTCGAGCACGAAGTGGCCGGGCTCGAGCTCGACCAGCGGGGTCACCGAAGGATGGCGGAAGGTGGCGTAGGCCTCGTCGATGATCTGCCGCAGATCGGCATCGGCGATCTCGCCGCCGGTGAAGCGGCGGATGATGTCGAAGGCGACTTCGGCATAGGGACGGTTGGCGTAGGCAGCGATCTCGTCGCGGCTGATCTGCGGCCAGTTCTGGGGCACGTAGAGGCCGCCGTCGCTCGCGAGGCCGGTGAGGACTGCGTCGGAAAAGCCAAGCACGGCCGCCCCGCCGCGCGTCGATACGAACTGCATATTGAGGGGGATACCCCGTGCTGATTTTCCGCGCCTGCTGCACGCGGCTGGTTCTGGGTTGAGCGCAACGTAGTGAAACGGCGCCCAATCCGCAAGTTTCAGGCTTTGGGTGACGGCGGGGTCGCCTGGCGACGGACCCAGAAGAACAGGAGGAACGGGACCAGCAGGGCGAAGCCGTACCACGTGATGGCGTAGCCCAGGTGGTTGTTGGGGAACTCGACCACCGTTTCGCCACCCTGCGGCAGGGCGCCGGGCGGGCCGGCGGGGAGGTCGATGTAGACGGGAGCGACGGGCTGTGGCAGGTCGCCGACCATGGTCGCGAGACGGGCGGGCGCGCGGATCCACTCGATGCGGCGCGCCAGATCGGGCGCGGGGGTGAAGCTGCTCGCCGCCTCGGCGTTGCGGACGACGCCGGCGATCGAGACGAGGCCGGTTTCGAGCGGGCCGCCGGCGGCGAAGGCGCTGCCCGAGGCCTCTGGGACGTAGCCGCGGTTGACGAAGACGGTGCCGCCAGTGGCGAGCGTGAAGGGCGTCATCACCCAGTAGCCGGGGCCGGAATACTGGCCCCTGGCGTTGCCGAGGCTGGTGAAGACGAGGACGGTGCCCGCGGGTTGCCAGGTGCCGGTGAGGCTGACGGGGCGGTAATCGTAGCCCTCGGCTTCGAGCACCTTCCAGTCGGAGGCGGGCGGGAAGGGCTTGGCCGGCTCGCTGGAGCGGGCGCCGACATTGGCGATCAGCTGCTCCTTCTCGTTGAGCCGCTCGACCTGCCAGGTGCCCAGCGCAATGAAGAGCGCCATCAGCGCCAGCATGAAGACGAGGAAGCCCCAGAAGCGGAGGCCGCGCACCGGCGTTTCAGCGGGGAGCTCAGCCATCGAGGCGGCCCTCGCCGGCGCGGTTGTGGAACTGCAGTGCGACCATGGTGGATTTGAGCGGATGCATCAGGGCGAGCGAAAGGATCACCACGCCGGGGAGCCAGAGCAGGAGGTGCACGAATGGGGGCGGATGGAACAGGCCCTCGACCACAGCGGCGGCGCCGACGATGACGAAGCCCACGATAAGGATGATGAACACCGCCGGCCCCTCCGTTTCACGCGCCCAGGTCAGGTCCAGGCCGCAGCTTTCGCAGCGGGTGACGGTCTTGAGGAAGCCGGCGAACAGCGGGCCTTCGCCGCAGCGGGGGCAGCGGCAGGCGAGCCCGGTGGCGAAAGGGGACGGCAGGCGCTCGGGGGTGGTCATGGGCGGGGGTTTAGCACATCGAGGGGGAGCGTGGTGAACTCGGAAAGACAAAGGGCGCAGCTGGCGCCGCGCCCTCGTGGCAGTTTCTGTCCTTCGGCCCGATCAGTGGGCCAACTCGACGCCCCAGCTGCCCCAGACGTAGATCGAGGCGAAGAGGAAGAGCCAGACCACGTCGACGAAGTGCCAGTACCAGGCGGCGAACTCGAACCCGAGGTGGTGTTCCGGGGTAAAGCTGTCGCGCATGGCGCGCACCAGGCAGACGATCAGGAAGATCGTGCCGATGAGCACGTGGAAACCGTGGAAGCCGGTCGCCATGAAGAAGGTCGCGCCGTAGAGGTTGCCCGAATACTGGAAGCCGGCCTCGGCGTACTCGATCACCTGGCAGATGGTGAAGAGGATGCCCAGCGCCACGGTGATCGCCAGACCCCAGACGAGGCCGCGCTTGTCCTTATGGAGCAGCGCGTGGTGCGCCCAGGTGACGGTGGTGCCCGAGGTCAGCAGCACCAGAGTGTTGAACAGCGGCAGGTGGAAGGGGTTGAACAGCTCGACGCCAGTCGGCGGCCAATGGCCGCCGAAGGCGGCGACGCGCGCATACTGGTCGGCCGCATCGAAGGCGAAGAAGCCTTCGAAATAGGCCCAGAACCACGCCACGAAGAACATCACCTCGGAGGCGATGAACAGCAGCATGCCGTAACGCAGGTGGATCATCACCACCGGGGTGTGCTCGCCGGCCTTGCCCTCGCGGATGACGTCGTGCCACCACGCGTACATGGTGTAGAGGATGCCGACGAAGCCGATCAGCATGATCCAGATCGGGGCGATCTCGTGGAACCACAGCACCGCGCCCAGGGCGGTGACGAACAGCGACACCGAGCCGACGATGGGCCAGGGGCTGGGCTCAACCATGTGGTAGTCGTGATGCTTGGCATGTGCAGCCATGTCAGCTTCCCTCGCTCGGAACGGCATAGAATGTGTAGGACAGGGTGATATCTCGAACCGGGTCGAGATTGCGATCGTTCGCAATATCGGGGTCGACGAAGAAGGTGACGGGCATCTCCACCGTCTCGCCCGGCTGCAGCGTCTGCTCGGTGAAGCAGAAGCACTCGATCTTGTTGAAGTAGAGCCCGGTGGTTTCGGGCGTCACGTTGAACACCGCCTGGCCGGTGACGGCCTTGTCGGAGGCGTTGTGCGCGGTAAAGACGATGGTCTCCACGCTACCGATCTTGTCGGTGACGGGCCTTGCCGGCGTGACCTTCCACGGCAGCGTGCTGTCGACGTTGGAATCGAAGCGCACCGTCAATTCGCGGTCGATGATGCCCTTGACGTTGCCCGAGGAGACCTGGGTCGTGCCGTCGAGGCCGGTGACCCGGCAGAGCAGGTTGTAAAGCGGCACGGCGGCATAGGCGGCGCCAACCATCAGCACCACGAAGCCGGCGCAGTAGACGGCGATGCGCTTGTTGCGGCGCTGGCGCTGCTCGTCGGAGAGGTGGAGGGTCGCGTCGGTCATGGCTTAAAGCGGCCGGTCGAACAGGGCCGGCCCGAACTTGGTGAGCGTCAGCACGTAGAAGATCAGCACGAAGGCGGCCAGCGCCAGGGCGAGCGCGATCGAGCGACGGCGCCGGCGGGCGATGAACTCCGCATCCTTGTCGTCGGGCTTGGTGGGCTCGGTCATCACAGCCATCCCAGCATATCCGCAACGCGATCGGTGATGAGCGCAAGGAAGATGACGAACAGGTAGCTCAGCGAATAGGTGAAGAGCGTGCGGCCGGCCTTGCGCATGGCCTTGCCGTCCGTGGTGCGGAACAGCTTCCAGGCGAGCCAGAGGAAGCCGAGGCCGGTGGCGACCGCAGCCACCATGTAGAGCGGCCCCATGAAGCCGATGAAGCCCGGGATCAGCGTGGTGGCAACGAGCAGCACCGAATAGAGCAGGATCTGCAGCTTGGTGGCGCGCTCGCCGGCGACGTTGGGCAGCATGGGGACGTTGGCCGCGCCGTAGTCGCCCTGCTTGTAGAGCGCCAGCGCCCAGAAATGCGGCGGCGTCCAGAGGAAGATGATGAGGAAGAGCAGGCAGCTCTCGAGGCTGACCGTGCCGGTGACCGCGGCCCAGCCGACCATGGGCGGGAAGGCGCCGGCAGCGCCGCCGATAACGATGTTCTGCGGCGTCGAGCGCTTCAGCCACATCGTGTAGATCACGGCGTAAAAGAAGATGGTGAAGGCGAGGAGCCCAGCGGCCAGCCAGTTGGTGGCGAGCCCGAGCAGCACGACCGAGAATGCGGAGAGGATGAGGCCCAGCGCCAGCGCGTGGTCGCGCTCCATCCGGCCGGCCGGGATCGGCCGGTTGGCGGTGCGGCTCATGATGGCGTCGATATCGGCGTCGTACCACATGTTGAGGGCCCCGGAGCCCCCTGCCCCGACGGCGATGCAGATGATGGCGATGGCGCCCAGCACCGGGTTGATACCGCCCGGCGCCAGCAGCAAGCCGATGAAGGCGGTGAAGACCACGAGCGACATCACCCGCGGCTTCAGCAGCGCGAGGTAGTCCTCTACCCGCGCGCCGCCGGCCGGCGCCGTGACATCCCTGGAGTGCTCAACATAAGCCAATTTTCGGTTGCCTTTGGTCTCGCGGGGCCCGAGGGCCCCGCGCTCAGTCCTTGTTAGTGGTTCGCGTCGCTGGAGATGCGCGGCAGCGTCGAGAACTGGTGGAACGGCGGCGGCGAGGTCAGCGTCCACTCCAGCGTCGTGGCGCCTTCGCCCCACGGGTTGGCGGCGGCCGGACGCTTCTTACGGGCGGCCTCGAACAGCGTGTAGAGGAACACCAGCAGGCCGACGAACGTGATGTAGTAGCCGATCGACGAGACCATGTTCCACAGCGCGTAGGCATCGGGATAGTCGACATAGCGGCGCGGCATGCCGGCGAGCCCGAGGAAGTGCTGCGGGAAGAAGATCAGGTTCACGCCCACGAAGGTGATCCAGAAATGGGCGTTGGCGAGCTTCTCGTTGTACATGATGCCGAACATCTTGGGGTACCAGTAGTACCAGCCCGCGAAGATCGAGAACACGGCGCCCAGCGACAGCACGTAGTGGAAGTGAGCAACCACGTAGTAGGTGTCGTGGAGCGCACGGTCGGCGCCGGCATTGGCGAGCACCACACCCGTCACACCGCCAACGGTGAACAGGAAGATGAAGCCGATTGCCCACAGCATCGGGGTACGGAAGGTGATCGAGCCGCCCCACATGGTGGCGATCCAGCTGAACACCTTCACGCCCGTGGGCACCGCGATGACCATGGTGGCGGCCACGAAGTAGCGCTGCACGTCGAGCGACATGCCGACGGTGTACATGTGGTGAGCCCACACGATGAAGCCGACGGCGCCGATGGCGACCATGGCGTAGACCATCGCCAGGTAGCCGAAGATCGGCTTGCGCGAGAAGGTCGACACGATGTGGCTAACCATGCCGAAGCCCGGCAGGATCATGATGTACACTTCGGGGTGGCCGAAGAACCAGAACAGGTGCTGGAACAGGATCGGGTCACCGCCACCTTCGGAGGCGAAGAAGGTGGTGCCGAAGTTGCGATCCGTCAGCAGCATGGTGATGGCGCCAGCGAGGACGGGCAGCGACAGCAGCAGAAGGAAGGCCGTCACCAGAACCGACCAGGCGAAGAGCGGCATCTTGTGCAGCGTCATGCCCGGGGCGCGCATGTTGAAGATGGTGGTGATCAGGTTGATCGAACCCATGATCGAGCTCGCGCCGGCGATGTGGAGCGAGAAGATCGCGAAGTCCATCGCGGGGCCCGGATGGCCGGAGGTGGAGAGCGGCGGGTAAGCCGTCCAGCCGCCGCCGAAGCCCATGGCGCCCGCCGGACCCTCGAAGAAGAGCGAGAGGATCAGCAGCGCGAAGGCGAAGGGGAGCAGCCAGAACGCAATGTTGTTGATGCGCGGGAAGGCCGTATCCGGCGCGCCGATCATCAGCGGGGCGAAGTAGTTGGCGAAGCCGCCCATGGTGGCGGGCATGACCACGAAGAACACCATGATCAGCGCGTGGGCCGTGGTGAACACGTTGTACATGTGCTTTCCGGCATCGAGCGCGGAGTCGCCCTCGAGGCCGTAGACCATGGCCGCGAGGCCGTGGAAGTACTGAATGCCCGGCTCCATCAGTTCCAGGCGCATGGCGCCCGAGAGCAGCGCGCCGATCACGCCGGCGATGATGGAGAACACCAGGTACATGATCCCGATGTCTTTGTGGTTGGTGGAATAGACGTAACGCCGCCAGCCGGTGATGTGGCCGTGATCATGCGCCTCAGCGTGCGCATGCCCCCCGTGGGCTTCCAGTGCGTGAGTATCGGCCATTTTGCGACGTATCCTCTTATTCTAGTCGGTTGGCTTGCGGCGGGGCCTGCGCCCTGCGCTTCCTTGGTTCGTTTCTTATCAGGTTACCGGCGGCAGGGTGGCATTAGCCGCGTCGATGTCGCCGCCCTTGAAGGCCTCCATCCACGCTGCGTACTGATCCTTGCTCACGACGCGGATGGCGATGGGCATGAAGGCGTGGTCCTTGCCGCAGAGCTCAGAGCACTGGCCGTAGTAGAGGCCTTCCTTGCGGGCGTTGAACCAGGTCTCGTTGAGGCGGCCCGGTACGGCGTCGATCTTGATGCCGAAGGACGGCATCGCGAAGGCGTGGATCACGCCCGACGGATCGGCAGTGACCTGGAGGCGCACGGTGGTATCGACCGGCACGACCATTTCGTAATCCACCGCGAGCAGGCGCGGCTGGGCGGCCTTGGTCGCCTGGCGGTCGGTTTCCGAGAGGATGTACGAGGTGATGGTCTGGCCATCATCGACATACTCATAGTCCCAGTACCACTGCTGGCCGGTGGCCTTGATGGTGAGCTCGGGAGCCGGCACCTCGACTTCGCCGAACGAGAAGATGTTCGAGCCCAGATACTTGCGCTGCCCATCGGGCACGGTCAGCTGGTCGGTCAGCACCGAGAAGGACGGGATCGCGATGATCACGAGGACGAGGATGGGGACGACAGTCCACACCACCTCGATCAGCGTGTTGTGCGTGGTGCGCGACGGCGTCGGATTGGCCTTGGCGTTGAAGCGCACCATGACCAGCACGAGCAGCACGAGCACAAGCAACGCGATGAGGACAGCGGTCCACAGCAGCGGGCCATCGTGGAAGGCATGGATCGAGTCCATGATGGGGGTCACGGAAGGCTGGAGCCCGATTTCGCCGCCAAGCGCATGACCCGGCACTTCCTGCCCCGCGACCTGCGCCAGCGCAACGCCGGGCAGCAGGCCGAGCGCGAGGGTGCCGATCGCGCCTATCGAGCTGAACAGTTTGCCGGTCACCTAATAACCCCCTTGGAATCTCGTCTGATCCGTTCAAGCGGTGGAGTTGAGGGGGAGAAACGCGGCATAGCAAACGCCGCCCCGACTCAACCTCGGAGCGCTGTAACTTGGAACGTGTCTAAACCACATCGGTTCGGCCAAGGCAATTCAATGCTCCACCGCATTCATGCGTCAAAACGCGCTGGAGACATGGTTTCGCCGCCCGGTTGCGACTCGCCTCACCCCCGCCTTTTTCTCATTGCGTTGTCGCGACGCCCGCGCGGCGGCGCCGTTGACAAGGCCCGCGGGCTAAAGGACTAAGGAGCGGATGGCTCGCCGGCCAAGCGGGATTCGTCGCTCGGACACGAAGGATCTGACGTTTTGAAGCAGCTGATGACGGGCGCGGCGCTTGCCCTTTCTCTCGGCCTGACACTGGGGCTTTCCACTGCCGGCGCGCAGGCGCAGGGCGTGGTGAAGGCGCAGTACGGCGACTGGCAGATGAGCTGCGACACGCCTCCGGGCGCCAGCTTTGAGCAATGCGCGCTGATCCAGAACGTGACCGCCGAGGACCAGCCCAATGTCGGGCTCTCGGTGATCGTGCTGAAGACCGCCGACAAGCAGGTTCGCCTATTGCGCGTATTGGCGCCACTGGGGGTGCTTCTCCCCAACGGGCTGGGCCTTAACATCGATGAGGCCAATATCGGCCGGGTGCCATTCGTGCGCTGCCTGCCCAACGGATGCGTGGCGGAGGTGGTGCTCGACGACAAGCTGGTGGGGCAGTTGCAGACCGGCAAGAACGCGATCTTCGTGGTGTTCCGCACCCCCGAGGAAGGCGTCGGCATCCCTGTGTCGCTCAGCGGCTTTGCCGACGGGTTCGCCCAGCTTCCCTAGAGGCGCCGATGCCCAGAGCTCCCCGGCAGATGCGCTTGACCGAGGCCCATGTGGCGCGGATGGCCCTGCTGGTGACGAACGACCCCGAGCCCGATCCGCATGAGATGACGCGGGCGACGGACGAGGACTTTCGCACCTTCACACATGAGATTCTCGCCGGCGCGCAGGATCCGGGCCAGGTCTGGGTGTTTGCCTATGGGTCGCTGATCTGGAAGCCGGCCTGCGAGTTCGTCGAGATCCGCACAGGGCTGCTGCGCGGCTGGCACCGGGCGTTCTGCCTGGGCTGGAACACACGGTTCCGCGGCTCGGAGCGCAACCCGGGGCTGATGCTGGCGCTCGACCGGGGTGGCGCATGCAAGGGTGCGGTGTACCGGTTGCCGCCAGGCCGGGAGGCCGAGGCGGTGGAGCAGCTTTGCCGGCGCGAGATGGGGTTCAAGCCGACCGCATTCCCGCCACGCTGGGTCAGCGTGATGACCGAGCAGGGGCCGGTGCGGGCCGTCACCTTCTGCATCGACCGCAAGAGCGGGCGCTATGTCTCGGGACTCGAGGAACGGCAGATCGCCGAGGTGCTGAGCAAGGCGGTGGGCGGGCGCGGATCGATGGTGGAGTACCTATTCAACACCGTGCAGCACCTCGAGCAGATGGGGATTCACGACCCGCATCTGTGGCGGCTGCAGGAGCTGGTGGCGGAGCGTCTCGACGGGCGGTAGGCGCCGGCGCTCGTCGCTACGCTCCGATCGGACAGGCTGCGCCTGCCGCCCCCTATCCGGCTGCCGCCACCTTCTCCCGCAAGGGGAGAAGACGATCGGTCGACGGTTCCCCCTCAACGGGCGCGACAATGAAAAAAGCCGGGTCGGTCGTTCCGCAGAAGGACCTGGACCCGGCAGTTCATCAGGAAACAAGGCCGGTGGGTGGACCGGCCGGAGATGGCACAATCGAGGTAGTGCCAAGCGGAGGCTCGGCCTTTACGGGTTGAGCCAATTCCGGGAGCTCTCGGCGCGCTTCTGGGCGAGGCGCAGGCCGGGACGCTGAGACGGCGCATCTAGGGCCTCGAACAGGTCCTGGCGGTTGATGCCGAGATCCTCGAGGCGGGCGCTGTCGTAATCGAGAAGCGACTGCAGGGCGAGGCGCTGCACACGCTTGGCCCGGGCCTTGGCGAAGAAATTCACCAGGGCGGCAAACGGGTTGGACGATGCGGCAGCCATCGACGGCCGCTCGCTCGAAAGCAAGTGGACCATGGTCCTTCTCCAAGTTGTTCAGTTGCGCCGGGGCGGGGAGTTGCCGAGGCGAAGAAGCGAGCGGCGCTACATGTCCCTGTCAGCGCCGATCACCTACGCTGAGTGATCTAGGCGCTTGCCATCCATTCGTCCAACAAATAGATTTCATCCGGTTCATCAAAATTCGTGATGGGGCTCGATCGTGACTACGCCACTCGATCTCGACCAGTTGCAAAGCTTCTGCGCCATTGCCGATTGCGGCAGCTTCACCGAGGCGGCACGCCGGGTGAACAAGACGCAGTCGGCCGTCTCGATGCAGATCAAGCGCCTCGAGGAGCGCCTCGGCCACCCGCTTTTGTCGCGCGACGGGCGGATGGTGGCGCTGACCGAGCATGGCGAGGCGCTCTACTCGCGGGCGCGGCGGATGCTCAGGATCAATGCCGAGATCATGGACCATTTCTCGGACGGGGACCTCAAGGGTTCGATCCGGTTCGGCGTGCCGGACGACTATGCGGTGCGCCTGCTGCCGGTGATCCTCTCGAGCTTCCAGCGGACGCACCCCAAAATCGTGGTGGACGTGCGCTGCCAGCCGTCGGAGGAACTGCTCGAAGGGATGAAGAAGGGCAAGTACGACCTTGTCGTCTTCACGCAGGGCACGAACCACGAATATGGCGAGCTGTTCCGCACCGAGCGGATGTTCTGGGTCGCCTCGCATGGCGGTCAGGCGCTGAGCACCGATCCGCTGCCGATCGCGGGCGGCCTGCAGTGCTGCTGGAAGGAGAACGCGATCGAGGTGCTGAACCGGATCGGCCGCGACTACCGCATCGCCTATACGAGCTCGAACGCCATGGCGATCGCGAGTGCGGTGCTGACGGACCTGGCGGTCGGATTCCTGCCCGAGAGTGCGCTGCAGCCGGGGATGCGGGTGATCGCCGAGGACCGAGATCTGCCGCGGTTGCGCGATGCCGAGATCGCCATCATGCGGGCCAGCCACGCCTATGGCGGCATCTACGATGCGCTGGCGAGCCATATCGTGGCCAGCATGGGGAACCTCGACGGGCGGGACGCGACGCTGCCGATGGCGGCGGAGTAACGTTCGACACGGAGACGTGGGTGGTTACCGCCCCTTCACCCCCTCCCCCGC
>JAEYTN010000075.1 GCA_023433985.1 Pseudomonadota bacterium
GCGTCACCTCGTCATCCTCGCCCGGAATGGCGAGCGCCACCTGGCTTTCGAGGTAGAAATGCTCCTGCCCGCCGATCACGACACGGCCCTTCGCCCGTCGCTCCGACTTCGCGAGCCCCGCCTCCACGTCGCCGCGCTCGAGCTTCAGCGGCTCGGTCACCAGCTTGCCGCCAGCGATCATTGCCGCCTCGACATCGGTCGCGTGCGGCAGGTCGCGATACTCGATCCGCGCCAGCTTCGCCACCCGCTGTGCCGCCTCGCGGGTCTCGCCGATCACCGCGAAGAGCGGCTGGCCCCAGTAGTGCACCTTGGTCTCGGCGAACACCGGCTCGTCATGCTTGTGCACCGAGCTGATGTCGTTCTCGGCCGGAACATCCGCCGCTGTGAGCACGCCGACGACGCCCGGCGCGCTGCGCACCGCCTCGAGATCGACCGAGGCAAGCTCGGCATGGGCGCGGGTCGCGAGGCCGAGATAGGCGTGCAGCAGCCCTTCGGGCTCCGGCAGGTCGTCAATATACTCGGCCCGCCCGGCCACCTGCTTGACCGCTGAATCGTGCGGGGTCGAGACGTGCAGCGGCGATCCGGTGATGATGGGGGATTGCTTGTTCATGCCACTTCCCGCTTCAGCCGCTCGCCCTCGCCGGTCGTCTCGAAGAAGAAGCGTCGCAGCAGGTTCTGCGCGGCGAGCAGGCGGTATTCGGCGCTGGCGCGCATGTCGGTGAGCGGCTGGTAGTCCTCGGCGAAAGCCGGGATAGCGGCCTCGACCGTGGCAACCGTCCACGGCTTGCCGACCAGCGCCGCCTCGACCGCCTTGGCCCGCTTCGGCGTCGCTGCCATGCCGCCGAAGGCGATCCGCACCGTTTCCACCGCGCCGCCAGCGATTTTCACCCGGAACGCGCCGCAGAGCGCCGAAATGTCCTCGTCCTTGCGCTTGGTCACCTTGTAGCAGGCCAACTGCTCGCCTTCGGGCAGCACCGGCACCGTCACGCTCTCGACGAACTCGCCCGGCTCACGGTCCTGCTTGCCGTAGGCGATGAAGAAATCCTCGAGCGCTACGCTGCGCCGCACCCCGCCCTTGTTGAGGGTAATGGTCGCGTCGAGCGCCATCAGCGGCGGCGGCGTGTCGCCGATGGGGGAGCCGTTGGCGATGTTGGCGCCGATGGTGCCGGCATTGCGCACCTGCTCGCCGCCGATCCGGTCCCAAAGCTCGACCAGTTGCGGGAAGCGCGCCGCGATGGTCGGCGCCGCCTCCGTGTAGGTGACACCGGCCTTGAAGGTGACCTTGTCCGCCTCAGCGGTGATCTCGTGCATGCCCGGCACCTCGCCGATGAAGATCATCGGCCCAATATCGCGCATGAATTTGGTGACCCAGAGGCCGACATCGGTGGCGCCCGAAACCAGCGTGCCGGTCGAGTTCGCCGCATAGACCTCGGCCAGATCCTCGATAGAGGCGGGGATGATCAGCCGGTCCCTGCCCTCGCCGACCTCCACCCGCCTGCCGTCGCGCAGCGCCTTGACGCGGGCCTTCATCGCCTCGCGCTCGGCAACCAGCGGGTCGTTCGCCACGTCGCCATAGGACGAGATGGCCTTGGCCGCCTTGATGATCGGCGAGTAGCCGGTGCAGCGGCAGAGATTGCCCTGCAGCGCCTTCTCGATGGCGTAACCGCTCGGCTGCGGCTCCTGCATCCAGAGGCCGTAGAGCGACATCACGATGCCCGGCGTGCAGAAGCCGCACTGGCTGCCGTGATGATCCACCATCGCCTGCTGCACCGGATGCAGCGGCCCGTTGGCGCCGGAAAGATGCTCAACCGTCACCACATGCGCGCCATCCAGCGAGCCGACGAAGGCGATGCAGGCGTTGACGGATTCGTACACCAGCTCGTCGCCGCTCAGCCGGCCCACCAGCACCGTGCAGGCGCCGCAATCGCCCTCGGCACAGCCTTCCTTGGAGCCCTTCAGCCGCTTGTCGAGGCGCAGGAAATCGAGCAGCGTCCGCGTTGCCGGCAGCTCGGTGAGAACGATGTCCTCGTCGTTGAGGATGAAGCGGAGCGCGTTGCGGATCTCGGTCATTCAGCTGCCCCGGTAGGTGGAGTAGCCGAAGGGCGAGCAAAGCAGCGGCACGTGGTAATGCGCCGCCTCGCTCATGATGAAGCGTACCGGCACCGTATCGAGGAACTGCCGATCCATCGGCACCTCCATGCGCTCGAAATACTGCCCCACATGGAAGATCAGCTCGTAGGCGCCCAGGTGAAAGCGGTCGCCCTCCAGCAGCGGCTGGTCGATGCGGCCATCGGCATTGGTGAAGCCGCTCCAGACATGATGAGTATGGTCGCCGTGCACCATCAGCAGGTCGATCCGCATTCCCGCGGCCGGCTTGCCATGCGTGGTGTCGAGTACGTGCGTCGTCAGGCGTCCACTAACCGCCATGTCCTACTGTCCTTGCCCCGCCCCGTTTCAGTCGCGCCTCTGTCGGAGGCACGACCCCAAGAATGCCCGACTATTGAGCATATTCGTGCCGCGCGAAAGAGGGTGCGCGGCAGTTTTTTACCAACTGGTCCACTTTTGAGCACCTTGCCGCACTGGCGTACGCTCAGCCATAAATCCCGGCAAACGACATTGAGGTGCATCCATGCGTTATCCCCGCAACATGCAGGGCTACGGCCCCAACCCGCCCCACGCGCAGTGGCCCGGCGGCGCCAACGTCGCGGTGCAGTTCGTCCTCAACTACGAGGAAGGCGGGGAGAACAACATCCTCCACGGCGATGCCGCCTCGGAGGCCTTCCTCGTCGATGTGATCGGCGCCGTACCGTGGCCGGGCAAGCGGCACTGGAACGTCGAGTCGATGTACGAGTACGGCGCCCGTGCCGGCTTCTGGCGGCTGCACCGCCTGTTCACCGGCCTCAGCCTGCCGGTCACGGTCTATGGCGTCGCCACCGCCCTGCAGCGCGCACCCGAGCAGACCAGGGCCATGCTCGACGCCGGCTGGGAGATCGCCAGCCACGGCCTCAAGTGGATCGACTACCGCGACTACGACATCGAGCACGAGCGCGAGGACCTGCACGCGGCAGTGAAGCTCCATACCGAAGTCGTCGGCACCCGCCCCACCGGCTGGTACTGCGGTCGCACCTCGGTGAACACCGTCGACCTCGCGTCTGAGGAAGGCGGTTTCACCTACGTCTCGGACACCTACGACGACGACCTGCCCTATTACCGAGAACACATGGGCGCGCCGCAGCTCATCATCCCCTACTCCCTCGCCACCAACGACATGCGCTTCACCACCGCATCGGGCTTCGGCAATGGCGAGGAGTACTTCCAGATGCTCAAGGACAGCTTCGATGTCCTGTGGGAGGAAGGCGAGGCCGGATCGCCCAAGATGATGTCGATCGGCCTCCACTGCCGGCTTGTCGGCATGCCGGGCCGTTTCGCCGGGCTGAAGCGCTTCGTCGACTATATCCTCGGCAAGGAGAAGGTCTGGATCGCCAAGCGCATTGACATCGCCGAGCACTGGCTGAAGACCCACCCCTACCAGAAGCCCGACATCGTGCCCTCCGCGCTCGCCTATGACGATTTCGCCCAGCTCTTCGGCAACGTCTTCGAACACTCCGAATGGATCGCCGAGCGCACCTTCAAGCACGAGATGGGCCTCGCGCACGATACCGCCACCGGGCTTCACGCGCTGATGTGCCAGGTCTTCCGCGCCGCCTCGGAAGAGGAGCGCCTGAGTGTGCTCAACGCCCACCCCGATCTCGCCGGCAAGCTCGCCGCCGCCAAACGCCTCACCGCCGAGTCCGAAGCCGAGCAGGCCTCGGCCGGCCTCGACGCGGTGACCGACGCGGAGCGCGAGCGCTTCGGCACGCTCAACCGGGAGTATGTGGAAAAGCACGGCTT